>CAZYFW010000067.1:0-7919 GCA_964646685.1 uncultured Thermoplasmatales archaeon | reverse complement strand
AAATTCTTTTTTTGCCCTAGTGTATCGATTATCTATCTTGGTATCATCTGCATTTTGTTTTCCAAGGATAAGTCTTACAAAATTATACCTATGTTTTTCATACAACGTCGTTTGCATTTCTGGCGATATGATGTCGTATGGTGGTGACATTACATCGTCAATGTTTTTAATTTTTTCTTTGTTGTATGTGATTCCTTTAAATGGAGAAACTTCAACCATGTCTGTTACCTCCGGGTTTTATCGTGTATATATTAATTTATTAAAAACGTTGCTAAAATGAGATGATTTATAAACTGGGGAGCAAATACGATGATACTACATTAGTGGTGAGATGAAATATAGAGATATTATAGCCTTTGTTGTGGCGCTATTATTTGTCCTTTCGATACCATATGGAATTGGCGTGGTTAATATTCCATTTTTATTTGTCATTCCTCTTATTTTGTTAATCGTTGTTATCTATAAACTCTGGATGTAGTTGTTCTATACCAATATTTAAAATAGTATTTTTTATTAAGCTCATCTAATGCCTAAAACGCTTCATGCTAAAAAAACCTTAGAGTGCACAAAAAAAGTATTGTCAACGTACAAGCTGTGCGACCACTGTCTAGGCAGAATTTTTGCACACATTGAAAAAGGAAAGTTAAATCAAGATCGTGGAGCCATATTAAGAAAACATCTAAAACATTATAAAAAAATCGAAGTGAAAGATTGTTGGATGTGTGCTGGTCTTTTAGATGAAATTCCACATTTTGTTGATTTGATTTCAGATTCGTTGGCCGATTATGAATTCGATACATTTTTGGTAGGTTCAAAAGTAGATGAAGATGTTATTCAAAGAGAACAGGAACTATGGGAGTTTTCTGGGTCTGATTGTGCTGAATCTATTAAAACCGAGTTAAACAGAGAAATCGGTAAAATATTAGAAAAAAAACTTCATAAAGAGGTTAATTTTGAGAAGCCGGCAATTATGGTAGTTATAGATACTGCATTTGACGTTGTAAATTTACAGATTGTCTCCCTTTTTATCTACGGCCGATATAACAAATACATAAGAGATCTTCCACAGACAAGATGGTTTTGCAAGATTTGTCGTGGAAAAGGTTGCAGACATTGCAATTATACTGGAAAACTATATGAAAATAGTATTGAGGAGTTGGTTGCGCAGCCATTTTTAGAGAAAACAGGTGGAACAGACGAGTCATTTCATGGCTGTGGAAGAGAAGATATCGATGTTCGGATGCTGGGCAACGGCCGCCCATTTGTATTAGAAATTAAAAACCCAAAGTATAGGTTTTTAGAGTTATCCAAGATAAAAGATTGGATTAACGTTCAAAATAAGGATATACTTGAAGTTAACAATCTTCGTTTTTCAGATAGAAATGAAATAGCAAGAATCAAAAATGCATCGTTTCGAAAGATTTATCGCATCGTGTTTAAGAGTGAAAAACCGGTTAATAACGAAAAACTTAAAAAGGCCATTCAAGCATTACGGAACAAAGCGATAGGCCAACAGACGCCATCGAGAGTAGCTCATAGACGGGCCAATATGGTTAGGGAGAAGCATATATATAGTTGCAATATCGAATCCATAGATGGTTCTATGGCTACATTAACGTTAGAAGCAGAATCAGGGACCTACATAAAGGAACTGGTTTCTGGCGATGATGGAAAAACAAAGCCGAGTCTCAGTGAGCTAATCGGCATTCCCTGCAACGTAACGGCACTGGATGTAATCGAAATTAAGGGGGAATAAAATGGTAAAGCGATCAAAAGGAATAAGAAGTAAAAGCAGAAACATACTCAAAAAGAAACCAAGAGACAGAGGAGTCTCTTCAATAACACGAGCATTACAACAGTTTAAAGAAGGAGAATCAGTCAACATTGTTCTCGACCCTTCAGTTCACAAGGGTATGACCCATATTAGATTCCATGGATATACTGGAAAGATTGAAGGAAAGCAAGGTGAATCCTATCTTGTTGGCATTAATGATGGTAACAAACACAAGTCATTGATTGTTAGGCCAGAACACTTGAGGAGAGTGAAGTAGTGGCACCAGAAAATACAGAACCTGAGCCGATTCCACTTGCAGAAGTCAAACAAATGTTGAAAAAGGTAAGTAAAGAGCGGAAAGAAATGATCTATGAACAGCGTATTGCACTTGAACATGCTGAAAAATTTGCAAAACTTTCTGTTAAAAAGACTAATGAGCTAATAAAGGAACTGGATGGATTGGATAGTGTTGAACGCCATCATGCTATTAAAATTGCTGATTTATTACCGCAAACAGAAGACGATGTAAAAACAATCTTCGCTAAAGAAAGAGTCACGCTAAAAGAGAATGAAACAAAAAAAATATTGGAGATTGTAAAAAAACATTACGTTGAATAATTGGGGGTTGTGATCGTGGAGGACTATATCTACGTATTAGATTTTTTGCCAAAAGGGAGAGGAGATGCTCCTGCACACAAACGGTACCCTGTGGTTTATGGCATTGGTGAAAACCAATTCACCCTTCTAGAATTGGTGCCAAAAAACGATGCAACTTTTATTATCGGTGAACGAATCTACGTTGGTAAAGATGCAGTAAAACGAAAAAAAATTGCCAAAATTAAAGGTAGAGTAAACTACGAATCATTAACTTCAACAGCACACGGCGAGATGCCCTATATACTCCTTGACATGGTACGAAATACAAAAGAGCGATTTATCAAGTTTTTTAATGAATGTCCCGCAATTTCAACTCGATTTCATGTTTTAGAACTACTGCCCGGCCTTGGCAAAAAAATGATGCACGACATACTGGATGAGCGCCGGAAAAAGCCATTTACCAATTTTGAAGAAATGTGTGATCGTATCGATTTTCTTCGAGCACCAGATAAGTTGATTGCTAAACGGATTGAACTCGAGTTAACAGACCCAGATCAAAAATATCGCCTGTTTACTCGCCCCCCAGTTACACGGAATCGTTACTGAATATGATCAAAAAACTTGGTCAGAATTTTTTAATCAATCACCATGTTGCAAAGCGAGAAGTGGCTTATGCAAAAATAACAAAGGATGATGTGGTATTAGAGGTTGGTCCTGGTAAGGGCATTCTTACTACCAAATTGGCTGAAAAGGCAAAGAAAGTAATTGCCATTGAAATCGATAAGCAACTTATCGAACATCTCTATGAGATTATACCTCAAAATGTTGAGCTGATTAATAGTGATGCACTGAAAGTAGATTTTGCAACATTGCCAACATTCAACAAAATTGTTTCCAATCTCCCATTTCAAATTTCATCCCCAATTACCTTTAAATTTTTAGAATATAAGTTTGATGTAGCTGTACTAATTTACCAAAAAGAATTTGCCGATCGGATGGTTGCAAGGCCGAAATCAAAAGATTACTCTCGCTTGTCAGTAAGCACGTATTACAGAGCAGAGTGCAAACGTCTTGAAACCGTTCCTAAAGCCTTGTTTCATCCTCAACCAAAAGTTGATTCTTGTATGATTCGATTAACGCCAAGAACCTCACCACCATTCTCTGTTACAAGTGAGTCGTTCTTTTTTGACTTGACAAACAAACTGTTTAATCACAGACGGAAGAAAATCAAAACCATTCTATACAAGATCTACGGACAATTGGACAAAGATGTCCCATATCTTGACAAACGGGTCGAAGAATTAAATCCTGAGCAAATAGGTGAACTAAGCAATATATTAGTTAAGCTGTAGCTTTTTCATTTTGTCATTTTACCACAACAACTATATATACCAGGCACACTAAAGTATATCTTGTAGGTAAATAATCAACACACTTTGGAGAGAGACGAGGAATGAAAAAGAAACTCATGGTTGTAGATGACGATCCTGACATCCTTATAACCATTCGAAAAATTTTTGAACGAGAAGGATACGAAGTTTTTACTGTTGATAGTGGGATCGACTGCATCAATGAGTTAGAGCGGGGATTTAAAGGCGTTATTTTAATGGATATTATGATGCCATTTATGGATGGTTGGGATACTATCAGGGAAATTATCAAAAAAGGATTTGCAGATAATGTTGCTATATCCATTGTAACGGCAAAAGGTACTCCAGACCATGAGAAGATGAGAGGAGTTGAATCATGCGTTTATGACTACATCGCAAAACCGTTCGATGTAAAAGAGTTAATTGCAAATGTAAGATGCATGGTTAATAACTAAAAATGATTTAAATTTTTTGACATTTTCAAAATTCTTCAACAATATTAAATAATCAAGAATATATTCTTTATTAACTTCTGGAGCTATGAGAGGATGGTTACAAAACTATTTGTTTGTCCTTATTGTAAAACGGAAATGTCTTTCAAAGGAAACCCGGGGGAAAGAATTCAGGTTGTATGTCCGAAATGTAGTAAAAAAGGCATAGCTTCTTTCCCAGCGGGCCAAACAAAAACGACCTCAGAACCAATTGGAGATGCCATTGAGATAAAAAATCTAACAAAGTATTATAGGAAAATTAAAGGCGTTGAAAACCTGACTTTTTCGGTTAAAAAAGGCGAAATCTTTGGATTTCTTGGGCCAAATGGTGCGGGTAAGACTACAGCCATACGGACGCTGCTTGGGTATTTGCGACCTACGGCTGGAAATGCATATATTTTTGGAAAAAATATTAGAAATGCTATCGTAGATATCAGAAGAAATGTTGGATATGTGCCGGGTGATTTGAATCTTTACAGTCATTTAACTGGAAGACAATTTTTAGACTATTTTATGTCATTAAGAGATACCAACGCATCATTACTTGAAGAGCTTCTAAAAATCTTTGAAGTTCCGCTTGAAAGAAAGATCAAGAGTTATTCAAAAGGAATGAAGCAAAAGTTAGGCATTATTCAAGCCTTTATGGACGATCCTGAGCTCGTAATAATGGATGAACCAACATCGGGGCTTGACCCATTACTTCAGCAGAGTTTTTATGAATTTTTGCGTAAGGAGAAAGGCAGAGGACGAACAATATTTTTTTCCTCACATGTATTAAGTGAAGTTGATAAAATCTGTGACAGAGTAGGTATTATTCGAGATGGGACATTAGTTGCTCTTGAAGATATTGAAACTCTAAAGAAGAAACTCGGCAAAGTCATAAAAGTAAAAATACAAGAAGAACCGGAAACATTTGAAGGGCCAGAAGATATAAAAATTAAGGATGGTTGGCTTGAATTTGTTGCAACGGATCATGTTGATTATTGGATCAAAAAACTGGCAGACTATACTATCCTTGATTTAGAGATCAATAAATTTAGTTTGGAAGACATATTTATTCATTACTATGAGGAGGCAACGTAACATGTTCCCATTCAAAATCGCTCTTCAAACTATGAAGGATTATCGTAAAATAGCACTTATTGTAACTTTGCTTTTCATGGGTATCGTTGCTATGTATTCTGGCATGTATCCTGCATTTAAAGAGTACATGATTGAAATGATGGAATCCGGATTTGCCGAAGGTTTTTCTTTTTTTAGGGGTGCTGAAGATATGGGTTCTTATGTCGGGTTTCTAAATATTGAATTGTATCAAATATTTTGGATTCTTATCCTTGGGATTTTGGTTGGATTTATATCAGCGTCATTAATCTCAAAAGAAATTGAAGGAAAAACTATAGATTTATTTATGTCAAACCCAGTATCTCGTAAGCAAATTGTTTTTGAAAAGTATTTGGGGCTAATCCCAATGATTTTAATAATCAACATTGCTACTTTGGTAACAGTTTATGGAATAACATTAGCAATTAATGAAGAAATCAATCCTGTTTATCTAGTCATGACTCATGCAGCTTCTATACCATATTTTCTTGCAATTATGAGCATTGGCTTATTGGTATCAGTAATTATTGATGAAAAAATGAAAGCTAGCATTATCATGATATCTATTATTGTCGGGATGTTTATCTTTGAATCAGTAAGTCTCATGGTTCCAGATTATGAATCTATGGGATACATTTCACTCACTCATTATTACAATCCTTATGACATTTTAAAGGCGGGCGAAGTAGATGGCGCTGGCATTGTTGTACTTATTCTTATTAGCATCGTTTGCTTAATTCTTGCCATGCTGTATTTTGAACGTCGCGATATTCCCATATCTTAAAACGACAAGAGTAGCAAAACTTAATTATCACATTTTAATTTACTGTGGCGGCAATAGCTCGGGCATTGTTTTGCCATTTCCAGCCAATAAAACCAGGAAATGGTGGATTTAAAGAGGAAAAATATGAATCTACCATTCTGGTTTCCAAAAAAGAGCAATGTATTATGGTATCTATTATTTACTGTAATGTTTTTATTGTCATTAGATTTCTGGGGATGGGGGCAAGCTAAACCGCTGATCATTGGGCTTCCCCTTTGGGTATGGTATCTACTAATTCTCACGCTATTCACTTCTTTTGCATTCTATGTATTTTGTAAGCTTGTTTGGAGGGAGGACAAATGATAACCTTCCTTCTTCTTGTTGTAATCTATTTTGCTATTCTTATTGCTCTTGGTATTTATGCCCATAAAAAAACAAAGAGAACACCTGAAGATTATTTTTTAGCTAACCGTACGTTTGGTCCTATTTTGTTATTTTTTACCTTAGCTGCAACCAATTTCTCCGCTTTTACTTTTCTCGGTTTTGCCGGAAATGCATACCAAAGTGGCTTTGGCCAATATGGCATCATGGCATTTGGAACTGCCATCATGGCAATTATGTTCTATGTCATTGGTCGGAAAGTATGGCAATTGGGGAAGGAAAAAGGCTATATTACACCTCCGGAGCTCATTGGAGATCGATTTAATAGTATGACTCTTCGTCTGATCTTTATGGGTGCAATGGTCGTGTTTACTATCCCTTATCTTGCAACACAGGCGATAGGAGCAGGATATCTTATTGAAAGTGTAACAGGTACTGTAGGTGTTTGGCAAATAGGTGCCATTATTACCATGATTGTAGTCATGGTATATGTGTTGTTTGGCGGGATGCGAGGATCCGGATGGACTGATGTCATTCAAGGAATGATCATGATCATAGCAATGACACTCGCCGTTGTCTTTGTTGCCGTGAATCTCGGTGGATTCGAACAGGCAAATACGTTAGCATATAATGCCAGCCCTGAATTGTTTATCCGACCTGGGGGAGGAGACTTCTTCATGCCGCGGATTTGGTTCTCGTTCATGCTATTGTGGATCTTTGCAGATCCCATGTTTCCTCAGATTTTCTCAAGATTTTATACAGCAAAAGATCAAAAATCATTAAAACAAGCGATGATACTTTATCCCATCATAGTGTCATTTCTGTTTCTATGTCCAGTTCTTATTGGTGTCTGGGCGCATGGAGCAGATATTACAGTTACTCAGCAAGATATGGTACTTCCTTTGATGGTTGCTAAATATACTCCACCTTTAGTTTATGCATTTGTTATGATTGGAGCACTAGCAGCATTGATGTCGACGGCTGATTCTCAATTGCTTTCACTTTCAACAATGCTTTCACGAGACATTCCTTATAAAAAGAAACGCATAACTGAAATAACATTCGGTAAGGTTCTAGTTGTTGTACTTTCAATGTTTGCTATTTGGTTTGTAGTTGGTAATTATGATCCAAAAGCAGGAATTATGGGAACATTGGTATCAACAACATTTTCGGGTCTTGCTGTGTTATGCCCAACGACAATTGCTGCTCTTTATTGGAAAAAAGCAACAAAATATGGTTGTATTGCAAGTATATTAATTGGTGAGGCATCGATATTTCTATTCCAGTTTAACATTCTTCCAACGTTTGGTTTTCTTTCAGCAATATGGGCAATAGCTATTGCAATTGTTGTACTTACTATTGTTAGCTATTTAACACAAAAAAAATTGAGTGTTATCAGCAAAAATATAATTAGAAATTAGAAAAATCAGCCAAATTTTTTT
>CAZYFW010000066.1:0-8012 GCA_964646685.1 uncultured Thermoplasmatales archaeon | reverse complement strand
TATGGATGAATAATATATGAATATACTCCTTGTATTCCCAAGGATAGAACATGGTGCTTCTACTTATCATGATAAAGAGTCGTGGACATCTATTCTATTTGGGTATCCAATTATAACACTTCCGCATATCGCGGCAATAACTCCTAAAAAACATGAAGTAAAAATAGTAAATGAAAATTATGAAGATATTAATTTTGATGAGGATGTGGACTTAGTAGGAATTACTTGTTATACGATGACTGCTCCACGGGTTTATGAAATTGCGGATGAATTTAGAAGGCGAGGAAAAAAGGTTGTTTTGGGTGGATATCACCCTACAGCAGTTCCAGAAGAAGCAGGGCAGCATGCGGATGGCATTATTATGGGAATGGCCGAGGCAAGTTGGCCAAAGTTAATAGAGGATGCAGAAAAGAGTAAAATAAAACCCATTTACGAGAGAGATATTAACTTTGATATGGGAGACATTCCCCCATTGCGAAGAGATCTTATTAAACACAATCCAATATTGGGGGCAGTTCAATCAACAAAAGGGTGTCCGAATAAATGTGAATTTTGTGCGATAAGTAGTTTTTGTCAGCACGGAGTACGACAAAGACCTATAAAAAATGTAGTTGAAGAAATCATGCAGATGCCCAACAAAATGTATGTTATACATGATCCACATCTAACAGTTAATCGAAAATACGCTAAGGAGCTATTTAAGGAGTTGATAAAAAACAAAGTCAACAAATCGTGGGTTGCAAATGGAACAACAAACATCTTAGGCGGTGCTGATGAAGAATTCCTAAATCTTGCAAGAAAATCTGGTTGTGTCGAATGGTTTGTTGGTTTTGAATCTGTGAGTCAGGCTGCTCTGAATGGCATTAAAAAGACACATAATAAAGTCGAAGACTTTAAAAAAATGATAAAAAGGGTTCATGACTATGGTATGACGATACAAGGCGGAATTATTTTTGGTTTTGATGAAGATACTCCAGATGTTTTTGATATAACTCTTGAAAAAATCAACGAACTGGAGATCGATGTATTGGAAATAAACATACTTACACCGTATCCTGGTACGCCATTGTATGACCGCCTCGATAAAGCAGGAAGGATATTTACAAAAGATTGGGCCAGATACAATCAAGTTGACATTGTCTTCGAACCAAAAAATATGACAAAAGAAGAATTGTATGAAGGTACAAGATATGTTGCAAAAGAATTATATTCTTGGACAAACATCATAAAAAGAAATGTTAAAATATTTAATACCATAAGAAAACTTGGAGCAATAATACCAGCAGGAACAAACTACACATTTAGAAAATATTACAGGGCGGATTTTGGTATTTAAAATAAAAATTTTTGAAAACTATTAGTGAAGAAATATGGCAAAGAAATCTCTTAATAATCCATGGATGCCTCATGATGAAGGGGATCACTATCCTGTAATGAAAGAATGGTGGACTACTGAAATCCTTTTCAAAACCAAAGATAAAAGAGAATGGAATCTCATGGCTTCATTTGCTTATAAGATAGAGGACAAATCATGTTTTTTTCAATACGTGCTTTTTGATATGACCTCAAAAAAATATGTTGCGCATAAAGACGTCGATGATAAAATCGAAAAACTATCTCATAAAAAAAACAAGATTGATTTAAATTATGAAAACTCAACCTTACGGGGGCTCTACCCAAACTATAAAATTCATATAGAAGACAAGGAACAAAATGTAACCATTGATGCAATGTACAAAGCACGAGCACTCCCGCATTGGATTGCTCAGGATATTAACAATGGCTATCTGCCAATCGGGCTTAACTATTACAGATATGGATTCTGCCCAGACTGTGATGTCACTGGGACGTTGAAATTTAAAGGAAAATCGTATAAAATTGAAGGAAAAGGATATCTAGAACACGCATATGGGAACTGGTCCTATCAAGCCCCATTACAAAGACTCTCAAGTTTACGGAAAACCATATCTACCTACATCAATTTGGGCAAATGGTGGCTATCACAAAATAAACCTCATATTCCAAAAACAATTGGATTTACTACTGAAAATAATGTTTTTGGTTATGACTGGATATGGGGCATATTTGAAAACGGATGGAGTCTCTTTTATGGAAATTCTATGTTTTGGATAAACAATGGACCGTCCTTGGGTTCACTATGTCTCACTCAAGATGGGAAAACATACCTGGAGTTTGGGAACGTACATTTCCATTATAATAAATCTTTGTACATCAAAAAATATGATATACACTATCCATCTGAAATGGAGCTTAGGGGAACTCTTGGAGATAAGAAAATCCATCTAAGATTTTGGAGTAATACCAATAGTTACGAATACATCTCTCCATTTGATAAAGATAGATTTCACAAAGCATGGATATTATGTGAAATGCCTGGAAGAATGGAAGGGACATATGGAGATGGCGACAAAACAATAAAGCTAAAAGGAGATTGCAAAATCGTACCTTTACGTCAACCGTCTTATCTAGGGCATAATTCTTTAACATTTAATTTTTTAAAACCTCCAAAAGGCGTTGGTATCGATGCAGAGCTTGATTCACACTACCTGAAGAAGAAAATTAATGCAAGAATACATTTTTCTCCGCGTCCAAGTATTAAATTCAACGTTAAAAGATTGAAAGTGGATGATTTCTAAATTGGCATTACGAAGGCGATTGTCTTTGATTTTTTTTAATTATTAAAATAGATTCTTGAGTAAGAAGCATTCGTTTACGTGAAATTGCAAAATTATCTACCATTGAATCTATATATGAATCATAATTTGCTGTAGATCGACGCAAGATAATTTTTGTATCTTTTTTGGCCGATTTCAGCACGCATTTCAATACAACATCCTGGTTGGTAATGCCATATGAAATAATTATAACATTAAATTCTGAAACGTTATATGAACCCCCTACTCCACGTTGAATGGTGATTTTATCGGAAAGATGATGAGAACGAATAAATTTAGTAGAAGAATCAACCACCCTTGATTTATGGTCTATGCCTACAACCTTGGCATTGGTTTCTCTTGATATTACGATAGACGTATATGGTATCGCACCGCAACCTATGTGAAGAATCTTATCCAACGATGAAATGTGTGCCATCTCAATTTCTTTTTTCACAGATGACTCGTGAAAGACTATGTATAATTTAGCAAGCAACGGAATATAATTAGAAAGAAGTTCATACATGTAATAGAGAGTATCAAGGAATTTTTTCATCATAATGTATCATCAATTGGTGGAAATATATCACTGATACTACTTAATCTTTAATAAACTTTATAGAAAATAAGTTTTTTATAGGGGAACTTTCTTGTTGAGGAGCATGAAAACGAATATACTCTCAATTTTTGACACTGAAGGTGAAACTGAAAATATCATTGATTTGGGAATTCAACTAAAAAAGGATTTTAAAAACGGTAAACCAATTGATTACTTGAAAAATAAGCGGCTGGCTATGATCTTTGAACGGGCATCAACCAGAACTCGCGTATCTTTTGAAATGGGAATGGCATTACTTGGCGGACACTCTGTCTTTCTTAATAAAGATGAGATTAAAATCGGTGAAAGAGAATCAGTAGAAGATATTGCATTGGTATTATCAAGATATGTTGATATCATCATGTATCGAGCAATAAAGAAAGAAGATGTACATGACATGGCAAAATATGCAACAGTTCCTGTAATAAACGGTTTAGACATAGACGAACATCCTTGTCAAATTCTTGCTGATCTTATGACGATTAAAGAACATAAAGGACTCTTGAAGGGATTGAATTTTGTTTTTATTGGTGATGGAAACGACAACTTAACACATTCTTACATGCTTGGTTGCGCCATGGTGGGAATGAATGTAATCATCATTTCGCATAAGAATCACTGGCCATCAAAATATTTTGTTGACCGAGCAAAAGAAATTGCAGAAAAAAATAATGTAACAGTTACCATCACCGAAGATCTTGATGTAGTAAAAGGTGCTGATGTAATTGCCACTGATACTTGGGTTTCATACTGGTACGAAGATCAAAGAAAACAAATCATGGACGACTTGAAAGGCTATACAATAACTAAAGACGTCATGAAGAAAGCAAACAAAGATGCAATTTTCATGCATTGTATGCCTATTTATTATGGAGAAGAAGTAGTAAAAGAAGTAGCACATGGGCCCCAATCAGTTATTATCGATGAAGCAGAAAATCGTATGTGGGCTGAAATGTCTTTGATGATAAAATTACTAAAAAATTAATTTTTTTTGAATGATGTTATTGAGGAATAACTAGCTTTTGAACAAAATAATAACAATGTTTCAATTAAGAATAAAAAAACAAATGCACATTTCAAAGAAAAAATATTATTTTTAAACGAACTATGTTTAAACTTTAAATATAAGTTACTATAAAAATATTTAATAATAAAACCATAAATATGCCAGAGTTTAACATTACCAGATTTTACTAAATCTTTTATCTCTATTTTGTAAAAGCCATTTGATTTTAAATCTGATTCAAATGTATTTATCGTATATTTTTTTCCAAAATCTGGTCTTTTATTAAAAAGTCTACATTCTAAATCATTGACATAGTAATTAAAACCACTACGTTTTCTAAAAAGATCAATTATTACTAGTTTTCCATTCTTTTTGAGGATTCTGTTCATCTCTACAAGAAATCCATTTAAATTCTTAGAGTAACTAACCGATTCAAGAGCAAAAATCCGATCAAAATAATTATTTTCAAATACTGTTTCATAATAAGTTCCCTGAATGAACTCGACATTATCTGTTTTATATTCCTTTTTTAGTTTTTTTGCTAATTCTATTTCATTTGAAGCTAAAGATATGCCAATAAATTTTGAATTTGGATAGTCCTTTGCCAATAAGGTGGAGGTTCCACCAATTCCACATCCTGCATCTAGTACTTTTAAAGGTTTCTTTGAATCTAAATCAATAAGACAACTGACATATCTATTCATATTTAGCATTGCTTCTTTACTATTTTTAATACCTTTTTCATAAAAACCAAAATGCCAACCCAATAGCATATCCTCATTGGCTCTCGCGATTCTATCTGGATCGGACCATAGATTGTTGTACTCATCTTGTAAATTTTCTTCAATACTGTTTTTTTTATTCATACAAAGATATATAGCATGAATAGGGATGAACATAAAAATATTTCTTTAAATGAAGTATCGATTAAATTTAATGATGTATTAAAAGCTGCATTAATACGTCTATAAATATTAGATTGTAGGACATCAGCATATAGTCAAACCCTTTTCTTCCAACGATTGTTCCTAATTTTTTCATGTTATTTTTGTCTGTTTTAATAAGTTTATATGACCAAGACAAAGTATATGTCCACAAAATAAGGAAAGGGATCAGAAAAATTGGCGTAAGGATCGTTCGGAAATATAAGATAATGCCAAGCAATCCTGAAATAAAGAACATGACAAAAGAGATTTTTGCAGCATTTTTTTCTCCAAAGGAGGTTGCATAGGTTTTCACTCCCATTTTACGATCACCCTCTATGTCATGTATTCCTTCTGGAAGATCATGAGCATTATCCGCGAAATAGGTAAACAGAACAAGGATAATCATATTTTGAAGAGCGAAACCGCTGGTTTCAATTGTACCGAAAAGTGGAAATGTAAACATGAGGGAGCTCTCTTGGGGAATTACTGTCCAGATGGCAAGATATCCAAATATAGCAGTCGTTAGCCACTGAATGGGTGTAAATATCTCAGAGTATGCTGGCATCTTGATGATTTTTTTCAAGTATTTGTTGTGGAAGGTCACAAAGAGCGCAGTTGCTCCAACTAAGATAAGACACCAGACACTGACAAGAATAGCAAAAATAAATGTCATTGCGGAGAACACCAATGCTACTGCAAATAATTTTTTCTTACTTATCTGCCCTCTAGGTATTGGACGAGATGGATGTGCAACTACATCAATATCGGCATCAGTAATATCATTCCAAATAAGTGCTGCAAAAAAGCCTGAATATAAGGTCAAAATGGAAAGTACAATAACTTTGATAATTTCAATATTGTATGATTGAAAACCATATGCAAGCATCGGAACACTTGCATACATAAAGACATAGCTGATCAATTCATAGATGGGAAAAGGACGCCAGTTGAAAAGAAAATGAACAGAGCTGGTTATAATATTCTTTTTTGTTTCTGGCATCATTCTCACTATCAGAATTGAATTTTTAATAAATGCGTTAATTTAAAAACATGTTATTCATATACAATTATTAATATTACCGATGCACTATTGGAGAAATAGGTGAGGTGAAGAGATGAAAAGGATAATGGTCGTAGATAACGAGCCAGACATCGTTGATCTAACAAGAACTGTTCTTGAAATAGGTGGCTATGAGGTTGTTCCAGCCTATAGCGGTGAAGAATGTCTCCGCTTACTCGATAAAGAAAAGGTAAATCTTGTGCTTTTAGATATTATGATGCCTGGCATGAGCGGTTGGGATGTCTTTAATAGAATTAATAAAAAATCCCCTGAAATCAAAGTAGCGTTTATGAGCGTACTAGAAATATCAGATAAGAGAAAACAAGTTTTGTTGGATGAAGGTTTGGCCGATTATATTATGAAACCATTTGATAAGGAAACTTTGCTAAATCGGGTGGATAGTATCCTAAAAGAAGAACAGTGATGAAATGACTAAAAAAATCATGGTTGTAGATGATGAACCAGACATCTTGTTTACTGTTGGACAAATGTTGGAGATGTGTGGTTACGAAGTTATAAAAGTGGGGAATGGTGAAGAGTGTTTAAGAAAATTAGGTGAAGTAAAACCTGATCTAGTACTACTTGATATAATGATGCCTGAAATCAGTGGATGGGATGTTGCTGCAAAAATTAAGGAGAACCCTCAATGGAAAAGCATCCCTATAATATTCCTGACCGCCAAAGGAGATACGATGAGCATCGGGATGGGAAATATGGCCTCAGAAGATTATATTACCAAACCTTTTGACATCGATGATCTAAAGATAAGAGTGGAAAGAATTTTGAATAAATAATAACAACTCCCACCTATATTTCTAGGTTTTTCATATTATTATGTTTGGTTTTTTCCGAACGTTTTCCGACCTTTTATATATTCTCAAAGATAAAACAAGAGTTTAGTGATGAACATGAAATATTGTCAAGAATGCGGAAATAAACTTAAAGAAACAAGCAAAAACCATGAAGAAAATAAAATTATAGTAGGAAACGATACGAAACGAAAATTATTGAAGGCAGTAGGAATCTTAACAATTATCGCAGCAAGTTTATGTTTTATTGTTGCAATTATTGGATTAGTTGCATATACCAACGAAGTATATGTTCCTGGAGAATATGATTACTATTCTACATACCCCCAGTACCAATATAGTTATCAGGAATATTTGCCTCAATACAGTCTAACTGCAGCATTCGGTTTTTTCGCTTTTTTCCTGGGATTAATTAGCGGTATTTTGATTCTGCTTAGAAAACTCTATAGTTTAACATTATTCGGCATCTTTGGTATGATGGGAGCTGCAATCTTGCTCGTCATCGTTCAATGGTGGTTTTTTGTATTACTTGGGATTCCGATACTAGTGTTGACCATCTTAAGCATGGTTTTCATAGCTATCTCTAAAAGTGAATTTGTATCGTGATCTTTTAAAAGATACAAAAATCATTTTTTCTTTTTATTTTTTAAATTCTTTCAGCCATAATTTGATTTTAGATAAGAATTGTACAATAATCCATTTAAACCAAAAATTAGAGATGTCATAATTAACAAATAAATTTGGGGAAATTATAAATGATTTGCAAGGAATGTAAAAAACGGTTTGGTGTCACAGGTGTCAATTACTGGAGTGTAAAACTCAGTTTATGTTCTTTATGCAAAAAGAACGAAGAGTGATTTTTAAAGCCGCCGAAGGGATTTGAACCCCTGACCTGCTGATTACGAATCAGCCGCTCCACCAGCTAAGCTACGGCGGCA
>CAZYFW010000065.1:0-8018 GCA_964646685.1 uncultured Thermoplasmatales archaeon | reverse complement strand
GAAATGGCCGATCCATATGGATTCCAGGTGGTGTTTGGATACCATGCTTCAATAAGTTCATACTGCCATTCAGAAGGAGTCATTAGGACTGCCCAACGGTTGTCAAATTGATTATGATAGTACACCCGAAAATCATTGATCCATGGATAGGTTTTGGTATTTTTCATTAAAGTTTCACCTATGGTAGAATCAACGGCCGTAATGCTCCAACGTGTAGGAACAAACCGTCGATATTTGTTAACGCCAAATGCTCCCACACTAAATGAACGTTGAATTTTAGAAACGTTTACGCCATCCTTATACAAACTGAATACTGCATCCCTTGCCTTCAAGTCGGTATCATAAAATGCCTTCTCTATGTGCTGTTCATATTTTGGATTTGTAATATCAAATTTCTTTAACGGTGCAGAAGGTCCATGTGGCTGTGCTTCATCATAAAATGCAATTTTACCTCGTGGTTTTTTTTCAAAAATAGCTTCCGCAAACACACTATTTTTTGCCAAAGCAAGTTCTCTTGTGTATTCTACAACTTTGTTAGGATTTTCAACATCAAAGACATCAACATTATATTTGCCTCGTATAAGCATGGAGCGGAAATCAACGATATCATCAATACTACGATCCAACCATAGCTCAGGGGTATCAATCACAGAAGTGTCGCCCATAACGGGGGGTATCATGGGACCAATTGCAACCTTTGGATATCCGAATCTTCCAACAAAAACACTTGGTGGAGACGACCCGCCGAGTTTTAAAGTATCAATCAAAGGTCTTACTTTATCCTGTGAATGGAACTTGACAACAACTGGACAGCGTGATTTTCCGCAAAGAAGTTTTGTACCTCGGCAAAGTGCACATAAACTAGGGCTTTCTTGTTTTTTAACCTGTATCAGTTTCTTTTGATTTTTTGACCGCACATCAATATTCTTCACAATCTATCCATTAGCAACCTCATTTTAAATATATTCCGATAGGGCAACTAAAAGTATACCATCAGCTTCATCCTAAGAATGTTTAATGGCACCATCTCTCATTAAATATTCCAGGTGGTGAGAATTTCATGACGATACAGCTTGTGTTTATTAATCAAAGTTTTATATTTTTACAATAATTAAAACAAAATCTAGGGCAAAACTTATAAATAAGATAAAATATAATATATAACAAATATTCAAGGATTAAAGATCGGGGGACATATAAATTGAAAAAAAGAAACAAGAACTTGACAATTTTAGCAACTATTTTGATAATCATATGCTTGTTAGCCACAAGCTACTACGTATTTTTCTATCAAGAAAACCAACCTAAAAAACAAGAAGAAGAAGAAATCGATGATAGAGTTAGTCCGTTAACCTCCCAGGCAGTGTTTTTTGAAATAAATAGAATTCGAAGAAAAGGTATTATTGATCACATGATGAATTCGGGGTCTGCATTAGGATTAAGACTGGTAGACCCACTAGCTAAATTGTTAGACAAACTACCAATACCAAATACTGAGGCTGAGATTCGTATAGCTCTTAATGGCTTAAGACCAGGGTTTGGATGGCGTGAGAAACCGGTTTTTAGCTATCGCGGGGTTTTCGATGATTTTGAATGGATAGGGGCGCGTATCTTCTTTGAGACTTGGGATACTGATTATATTAATCAGGAGATTTTCCGACATGTTGAAGAGGAGCAGCCAACTACTGAAATAAAGTTTGAGTTCACGGTGGACAAAGGAAAGCGTTCTCTATTTGGTTTACGTGATACAGAGCAAATAATAGAAGATGAATCTTTTAGTATTGTATACGATTTTAAAACCGGTCGTTGGGCTGGTGATGATTATTTCAATGATAGCGACGGGTATGGTCACTTTAATGGTTCTAAATATGAAATGTGGTTTAATGTTCGTCAGACAGATTTTGATGCTGATGGTATCCCGTGGTGGACTGAGGTAAATGTTTTAGGTACAGATCCTACTGTTGATGATTCAAAGCTTGACCCTGATGAAGATGGTATTCCCACGAGTTGGGAGTGGAAATGGGGCTATGACCCGTTCAAATATGATAATCATACGACTCTCGACCCAGATAACGATGGCTTACAAAACACAGAAGAATACTTTATGAGGAAATGGCTAGCAAACCCTTATCATCCTGATATTTACATTGAGGGGGATAACATGGAAAAAGCACCATTTGAATTAGAGCTTAGGAAGGAAGAACGTAAGATTCTGAAATTTATTCCAAAAATAAGGATACGGCGGGCTTATGATAACTGGGAGTATGTGTTCCATGAGGAAACGCAGCAGATGTTAATGGAGCGTTTTAATGAGCATGGCATTACGGTTTTTATTGATGATGGCTGTATGGGCGGTGGTGGCGAGTTTTTACCATTCCGCGCAGGGTATGGACAGTCATCGGGTATTGGATCCGAGTATTATAAAAATAATTTTGCTGATGAACGTAAGGGTATTTTCCGCTATGTTGTTGTAGGGCGTGGCGGCGGCTGGTGTCACCCTCAGGATTTCAGACATTATTATGATTTTATCGCCGTTCCTACTAATCAACTGTTTTACAAGACTTGCCTTACTTATTCACTGAGTCAAAGGGCGCGGCGGATAGGGCAGGCTGTACAGGTTCTGCATGAGCTTGGTCACTCTTTAGGAATAATGCCTGATGATAGAACGCCAGGATGCGATAACAGGAGCGCTGGTGGTACAGTCTGGAAGGAATACGAGAGCGCAATGAACTATTATTACTTTGGTAAAGTATTATTTGACTATTCAGATGGCACACATGGTGAAAACGATGCCGATGACTGGAGCTTCATAGATCTAGCGTTTTTCCAGAAACCTGCACCAGGTATGGAGGGGCTTGGATCTTAACCCCAAATCTGAATTCTATTTAAATTCTTTACTTCATCATTTGAATGAAGCTTGATGATTACATGACAGCAAGATTCCCCACATAGAAGTTTTGTACCACGACATAAAGCACACAAGCTGGGGGCTTTCTTGTTTTTTTACCTACATTATTTTCTTTTGGTTTTTTGATAATAATTGAGTGTGTTGCACCATTGTATCATTAGAATATTTGTCTTAAATACCTTCCCAAGAGATAACTAAAAGCATATCGTTTTTCACTCCAAATACTTATTTATTAGATACTATATTTCGGCATCGGGGATTATGACAGCAAAAAATGTTAGTAGCGACCGAAAAAGATCAAGGCCAGTGGAAAAACGAAGTAAGTTTACAAAGGTTAAAAAAAATAAAATATTGATGAGCGCCATCCTAGTAGTTATCGCAATCGTTGCCATTTCTACAGCTTATGTTTATATAGGAACTGATTCTGATGATGAAGGAAATTCGGTGGCAATTATAAATACTTCGATGGGTACAATCAAAGTTGAATTATATGAGAATAAAGCACCGAATACTTGTGAGAATTTCATTAAGCTTGCAAATGATGGTTTCTATGGGGGTTTGGTTTTTCATAGAGTCGCAAATTTAGATAATGGTGTTACTGATACTCATGTGGTACAAGGTGGGGGGTTTGATTCAGATGGTAACCATAAAGAATCCCCTTATGAAGAGATTGATCTCGAGATAGATGATGATCTTACTCATGTCGATGGTGCTATTGCTATGGCTCGTACTGCTGATCCAAATAGCGCTAGCAGTCAGTTTTATATTTGTGATGGAGAGCATCATTATCTTGATGATTCATACAGGCAGGCTAATTATGGTGATAGAGGGTATGCAGTTTTTGGAAAGGTGATAGACGGAATGGATGTTGTTAGAGAAATTGCTCGGGTAGAAACCACAACGAGGACTTTATCAACCGGTCAATCAATGGATAATTGGCCAGCAAATGATGTAATAATAAATAGCATAATAATAGAAGGAGGATAAAATGGCAAATAAAATAGCGGAATTTAAGACAAATAAAGGCAATTTTAAAATTGAATTGTTTAATGATAAAGCACCGCTTACAACTGGTAATTTTATCAAGCTAGTAAATGAAGGATTTTATAATGGATGTATTTTTCATAGAGTAATTCCAAATTTTATGATACAAGGTGGATGTCCACATGGAACAGGACGAGGCGGACCAGGATACACAATAAGAGATGAATTTCATCCAGATCTAAAACATAACACAAAAGGAATTCTTTCAATGGCAAATGCAGGGCCAAATACAGGTGGCAGCCAGTTTTTTATAACTGTCGCTGAAACACCATGGCTTGACAAGCATCATGCGGTCTTTGGAAAGGTCATTGAGGGATACAAAGTTGTTGAAGCTATTTCTAAAGTTGATAAAGATAGAAATGACAAACCAATGCGACCTATAAAAATTAATTCTATTACAATCAAATAAAAAAATACGGGGAAGTTAAAAAATGACTATTCTTTCAGATAGAGACATAGAAAATGCAATGGCTGGTAACGATCTTGGAATTGAACCTTTTAATCAGAAAAATCTCACACCAAATGGCTATGACTTATCCATTGATGAAATATTCATAAGGAAAACAGATCAGCATATCAAGGAAGGAAAAGCAACAATTCCGCCTATGACCTGGTTTGCCATAAGCACCAAAGAGTTTGTCAAAATGGGTCCACAAATCACCTCGCAGCTTTGGATACGTTCAAGTTATGCACGAAAGGGGGTAATGGCAAGTTTTGGAAAAGTTGATGCTGGCTTCCATGGAACATTGACCATTAGTTGTTTTAATTCAAATGATGAAGAATTAGAAATACCAATTGGAGATAGATTCTGCCAAATTGTTTTCGAACATCTTTCTTCAAAACCTTCGGAACTCTATGAAAAAAAATCCGGTAACTATCAAAATCAGCGCGGTGTAAAATTATAGTACTTTTCTAGCAAACGTAAGATATCCTGTATGGCCTAACATATCAAAACTTGGTCTTGTACCATGCTTTGAAACAATCATTTCTCGTTGAATGTTTTCAAATGTTTTGACTTCAATAAACCGTTGTTTTTCGATTTCGTTTACTGTCTTTTCCACCTGTGAAATAAGTGGAGAATATGAACAGAAATATCCACCCGGCTTCAATGATTTCCAAACATGTTCAACCGCTTCCCATGGATTTGGAATGTCTAAAATGATAGCATCTAAATCGTTTTCATCTATTTCTTGGGTTACATCCTTTATTTTAGTAGTAACATATTGATCTACACTTGCTGTTTTCAGGTTTTTCAATGCATGATCAATGAAATCCTCACGATTATCATATGAAATAACCTTGCCGTTTGGTGCTACGGCATTTGCAAGGGCAATAGTAAGTGAACCTGATCCAATACCTGCCTCCAATACAGTATGACCTGACTCGATAGAACAGTTCATGACAATATGTGCAGCGTCTCTGGGAAGAATAATCTGCGCTTGACGTTTTAGCCCCTGAAGTTTGTCTTGTAGTGATGGCGAAAGAATCCAAAATTGTTTATTTCCAATTTCTAACTGTTTTCCATAGTTCTTTCCAACAAGACTGCTTGGATCTATTACGCCGACTCCTTTGTATTTATCCGTCTTACCGCTGGTATTGATTAGGTATTTCCTGAATGATGAGTCGATGAGAACAACGGTGTCGTTTTTCTTCACTTTTCCCATATTTATCTATCCTTACATGTCTACTAGAGAGCCAAAACCAATATCTTCGATATCAAGTTGATCAATCCAATTCTGTTTACAATCACAGTCAAGACCGTTAAAAACTTTTATATCCTGAGATAAAGAGAAATCTGCTATCGCATCAAGAATCTTATAATCGCATGTTTTACAATTATGCGCTCCTCGTATGTTGCCACCACCAGCAATATCACATTTGATGTGTGCATCTGTCATCTGTTTACTTTGTTTGAGTATTTCAACGATACTCCAAAGCCAGGCAGGTCTGAACTGCCTTCGTTTCCAAAGATGTTCAACGACTGTGTTACGTTGTACATTCGTCGGGTTAAAAGATATAGTGTCAGCATATGGTTTGATGGCTTCAACAGTATTCTTGCAATCTTCAATAGATTCTTTTTCTGTTAAAAAAGGTGGTTTAATCAACACATATGTTTTACATTTAAAATTGTGTTTTTTCAAAGCTTCGGCAGCTTTTTTATAATCATTGAAACTAAAACCTTTGTTTATCAAATGTTCCCTTACATGATCATTTGCTGTTTCTAAGCCAATTCCTACTTCGAATGTTTTTTTCCCAACTATTTTCTTAATTTCGGATAATTTTTTATCTGTAACGTATTCTGGACGTGATTCAACAGATACTTTATCTGTTGTTTCAAACAATTTAGTCAGGATCTTTTTCTGAATGTTTTGTGGAATTTCTTTATCATCAAGAAAGCTACCAGATGTGAATATCTTGACAAATTTCTCTCCATTATATCCTCGCATTGCCACATCAAGCTGTTTCAATAAGTCATTATCAGATATCTTCTCCCACATGCTGTCATTGAAATAACCACACATGCTGCATCCAGATTTTAATGCCCAAGAGCAACCCCTGGTTCTAAAAATAATAACGTAAGCATCTACTATCTTGCGGTCTAAAACATCTTTTTCAGACCAACATCGAACGGGCTTAGTTGGATCACGTATTTTTGGTGTGAAATCCTTTTTTAGATTTCTACAGTATGTTGAAAGTTCGTTCATAACTAGGTTCTTCTATTGTTCTTCCTATGTTTAAAGATTAAAACTACTGCAATCAATGAAATAAGAAGTGCAACAAGTTCAAAACCAGGTACTTGGTAGAATATTGGTTGCGGGAGCACGGCAGTTGGAGAGTCTTTCTGTCCAATCGTTGTATCATCACTGACATTAAAATAATAAATTTGTGTGTCTGTAATAGTGTTATTATATTGTATAGATTCGGGAATCACTGTCTGTAATGCAAGTGGCTCTACGAAATAGAAAATGATGTCGGCATAGACTGTTACTGCTACGGCTTTATCTTTTGGCCACCCTTCATACTCTGGATTGGTCTCATAATAATCGCCATTTTTTGTTGCATTAATTTCATTACCGCCGTCAACAGTATAGTATACTCTACTTACATCTGCCCCTACATCAAATTTAATGGTATCAGCATATGTCACCTTTGGTCCTGGTGGCGTGTCTGTCCCAGGCGGTGTAGGTAATTTGATGGTGTCGTTGCTGTAGGTAAACGAACCGTTTATGGGCATGGCTCTAATATCATTTACATCTGTTGCAGTTATAGTAAAATCAAAGTTTCCAGTAAGATTATCTGGGTTTGTGAATATGTACGTAAAAATATTATTTTCATAGGTAAAATCGTCGATATCTTCACCATTCAAACTGAAGGCAATGTTTTGCTGTTCTATTCCGGCATTATCTGTAATCTTTGCGATGATATTTACAGTTCCACCAAGTTCCTGCATATTTGGTAAAATTACAGCCTCTATTTTTGGCGAATCTTCATCGTAAAACGGTGGGTTAACAATGACAATGAACACAAGAAGCCATGTAAAGAAATAAACGGCATAAGTGGTAAACCACTGCTTTTTGCCAAAATCAGTAAGATCGATATCGAGTCTAGCAAACAAATATTTTATCCATATGGCATTAACAACTGTCAACAAAAATATTAAATCCCATCTTAAAAAATGTCCTTTCAATAATGCCCAAAATCCAAACGTTATCACAGCCATAACAAGGCCAAATAAGAAGGATATGAATAACGTCTTAATGTTTCGCCGTTCTTTTTTTAAGAATTTTTCTTCATCAAATTTAGGCGTTTTGAAATCGATTTCTTCTTCCTCGTCTTTTTCTTTTCGTCGTTTAGCCATTGGGGGTTGGATAGAGTTCTAATTTAAAGGTTTTTCTCATCCTACTTTTTAGCTTTTTTGTCTTCTTGGTTTAGACCTTTGCCTTTTTCATCCCTAGTTTTAACCGTTCTTTTTCATACACTCATAAAAATGAAATGACTTTTGGCAATTCCTTCAAATATTTTTTAAATCCAGATGGCCAATTTTTTGGATCTAAACCTTTTTGTG
>CAZYFW010000064.1:0-8271 GCA_964646685.1 uncultured Thermoplasmatales archaeon | reverse complement strand
ACTCTGAATTTATCAACATCTGCAAGAAGAGCTAGTTTTTCTCCGTTATCCCAGTCAACCCAAATGAGTTCATCTTCCTCTTCAATTTTAGTAACAGTTCCTTTTGAGCCTTTCTCAAGTTTCGTCATAGTATCCATCATATCTAACAGCTCTACTCTATCCCCAACTTTAACTTTAATTGCCATTTTTACCCCAGATTACGATTTATGCATCTATAGCTAGTTTAAAAAGTTCATTATTATGCGGATACCGGGATTTGAACCCGAGCAAGTAGCTTGGGAAGCTACTATCATAACCACTAGATCATATCCGCAAACACAGCAGAGCTATACTTTTCGTCATTGGATATTTTGAAAGAAAGAGGGATAAAAGAATTAGCTTTTATTAGTTGACATTCTCTAGTATCTTTAGCACGTATTTGTAGAATTTATCAACAGTGCTAATGTGTACTTGTTCCTCTGGTGAATGCGGGTATTTGATAGTTGGCCCGATAGATATCATGTCCATTCCTGGAAATTTTTCTCCTATGATTCCACACTCTAGTCCAGCGTGAATTGCTTCAACCACTGGTTCCTTTTTATACATATCTTTGAAAATCTTCTTTGAAAGTTTTAGTATATTCGAATCTAGGTTCGGCTTCCATCCAGGATAAGGCGTTTCCTCAGTAACTTTTGCACCAGCTAGCATTGCAGTTGCATGTATTCGGTCACGGAAGTCCTGCAGAGCAGATTTGATTGAACTCCTTGTACTAAGGGCAATCTCTGCATTATTTTTATTAATTGCAACACTTGCAAGGTTAGTTGAAGTTTCAACGAGATTAGGTATGTCATAACTCATTTTGTCAACACCATGTGGTAGACCATGTATAAGGTTCAAAAGCCTCATCTGCGAATCCTTATCGAATGCCTCGCTTGGTTTAGAAATATTTTCAAAACCAACGGTGAATTTTGGGTCTATCGGTTTTATTTCTTCAAGAATGTCTTTTCCTTCTGTTTTCATAGTGCTAATAAACTCATCCTTGTCTTTTTCATCAACAGAAATTGTTGCATAAGCCTCACGAGGTATTGCATTATGTTTGTCTCCTCCTTTTATGTCTGATAGGTAAAAATCGCAATTCTTTGATGCTTCCCAAAGCATTCTTGTCAACAGCTTTATTGCATTTCCCCTCTGTTCATGTGCATCAACACCAGAATGCCCTCCACGAAGACCTGATACTTTAACAGTTACGCTCCTCAAACTACCATTAATCGACTTAGTCTTCAACGGGAGCTCTATTTGCGAATCTCCTCCGCCAGCACATCCAACAGTTACAACACCAAAGTCTTCGCTGTCGAGGTTTAGTAGAATTTTTCCTGTTAACATATCTGGTCGTAGCGCAAATGCACCAGTGAGCCCCGTTTCCTCATCAACCGTAAATAATGCTTCAATTGGCCCATGTTTCAATGTTTTATCTTCTAATATTGCAATACTCATTGCAAGACCGATACCATTGTCTGCTCCAAGAGTTGTACCATCTGCTGTAAGAATGTCTCCATTAAGTTTAAGTTTTATCGGGTCTTTAGAAAAGTCATGTTTAACATCACTATTTTTTTCACAAACCATATCCATATGTCCTTGAAGGATAACAGTCGGTTTGTTTTTCATTCCTTGGCTAGCTGGTTTTAAAACAACGACATTTCCGGGTTTATCTGTCTTTGTTTTCAAGCCGTTTTGTTTTGCAAAACTAAGCACGTATTCTCTAATTTTCTCCTCATGTTTTGAACAACGAGGTATTTTACATATTTCATCAAAATGTTTCCAAACTGATTTCGGTTCCAAATTTTCGATAACTGACATATTTTACGCCTCCCTTATAAAGCAAAACAGGTAATACAATATCAGATTTAAAGATTTACTATAAACTTATTAGAAATATTTTATATAATCTTTGCTTATTATACTGAAAAGTCAGAGGCGATTTATTATGGATTGGGGAATGAAAAACCGAATGTCAAGAATAATCAAAAAAGATGGTCATACTGTTATGCTTGCCGTTGATCATGGCTATTTTATGGGGCCTACAACAGGTCTTGAGAAATTGGATGAAATGGTGAAGCCATTACTTCCTTATGCTGATGTGCTTATGCTAACTAGAGGGGGCTTAAGGAACTACATCCCACCAGAAACAGATATCCCCATTTGTTTACGTGTATCTGGTGGCACTAGCATTCTCAATGAAACAAATCTTCTTCACGAAGGAATAGCAGTAGATATTGAAGATGCAATTAGACTCAATGTTGCAGCTGTTGCTTTTTCTATTCTTGTTGGTCAGCCATTTGAAAGAGATACGCTTCTAGGAATGACTGAGTATATCGACGAAGCAAACAGATATGGTATACCATTACTTGCGGTTACTGCAGTTGGTAAGGGTCTTGGCAAAGATGCACGATATTTGTCTCTTGCTTCACGCATGGCAGCTGAACTCGGTGCCAGTATTGTCAAAACCTACTTCTGTAAAGATTTTGAGAAGATTGTTGAAACCTGTCCCGTACCTATTGTAATTGCAGGCGGAAAAAAACAACCTGAGCAAGATGCGCTTAAGATGGCTTATGATGCAATACAGGCAGGTGCCGTTGGTGTTGATATGGGAAGAAACATCTTCCAGAGTTCAAATCCTGTTGGCATGATGAAGGCAGTCAATGCCATTGTTCACAAGAAATATATACCCAAGGAAGCCTATAACATCTTCACCTCAACAAAAAAGTAATTTACGGTTTGACCGCGATAACTTTATATAAAGTGCACTATTAACCAGCTAAAAACATAGAAGGGAGATATTTATGGATATAATTTGGTGGATACTGATAATAGTAGGCATTCTTGTTGTGTTCTTCCTGCTTATTTATTGGGGCTTTTACAACAAGATTATACGCACGGAAAACCGCATAGACAACTCTTGGGCACAGATTGACGTACAATTAAAACGGCGGGCAGATCTTATTCCAAATCTCATGGAAACCGTCAAAGGCTATATGAAACATGAACGAGAGGTTTTGGAAAATGTCACAAAAGCTCGCTCTGCCTTAATGACTGCAAAAACCCCACAAAAAAACATCGAAGCAGATAACATGCTCACCGGGGCATTAAAAACACTATTTGCAGTAGCAGAAAATTATCCCGATCTAAAAGCAAATCAGAATTTCTTGAACCTACAGGATGAACTTACCCACACCGAGGATAAAATTGCCTACTCAAGACAACACTACAATGATACTGTTTTATCATTTAACAATACAATAGAGACATTCCCTGGCAACTTCTTTGCACGCAGAATGGGAAAGAAAGTAAGGGAAATGCTACAAATTCCAGAAGCATCTAGAGAACTGCCAAAAGTAAAATTCTAAATGATTGTAAACGTCTGATACCATGGCAAAACATCTGCAGATGGAAGACCATATCCGGAGAAACAAGCGCAACACTATACTCGTTTGTGCAGTTATGGCGATATTGTTTTTAGGTGTTGTTTTTGCCTTTGGTTATATCTTTACAGGAAGTATATATCTCGGACTTATATTCGGAATCCCTATTGCAATTGCATACGTTGCCATAACTTATTCATTTTCCGTACAGACAGTAATATCTGCAGCTAAAGCTCGTCCTGCAAATCCAAATATCCGAGAGGAAAAATTATTCATCTATAAAGTTGAAGAGATGGCTATAGCTGCAGGACTTCCAACTCCAAAGGCGTATGTCCAGGAATCAGACAATATTAATGCATTTGCGACAGGTAAGAAACCAGAGAATTCAATAATATGTGTAACTACTGGTGCATTAAAAAAACTTGATAAGGATGAACTTGAAGGGGTAATGGCGCATGAGATGAGCCATATTAAAAACCACGATATTCTTATTGCAACAGTTACACTGGCAGTTGTTGGAACAATAGCACTTCTTGCCGAGATTTTATTCTACTCTATGTTTTGGGGTGGCGCGGGAAGAAGTAGAGGAAGAAACGATGGCAATATAGTTCTCCTCGTCGTCGCAATTCTCCTCGTCATACTTGCACCTATATTCTCGAGGCTCGCTTATCTAATGATATCACGACGTAGAGAATATTTGGCTGATTCAAATGGGGCTTATCTTACAAGAAATCCTGAGGGTTTAGCAAAGGCATTGGGGAAAATTAAATCAGATCATCCAACAGGAAAGCCAAAAGGATCAAAGACAGTAGCCCCTCTTTACATTGCAAATCCATTTAAGCAGCAAAACATAGAATCAATATGGTCAACACATCCTCCGATTGATGAGAGAATTAGAAGATTAAGATCGATGTAATTAACTTACCATATCGCCAAACTGGGTTTAACTTTCCGCATAGAGCTGTATGTCTTGATCTGCTTTAACATCCAATTTCTTTGGAATATCTAATTGCGCTCTTATTTTCCATTTGGTAACGCCTGTTCCAACAGATACTGCGCTAATCAAACTACCTGCTGCTCCTAATTTATCTTGAAGCCCTTCTTGTATCGCCTGTTGACTTGTTTTAGCCTGTAGAATATCTGGAGGTATTTGCAATTGAAACGGAACTTGTTCGTTTTGATAATCCTTTTCCCCTGATATAGGCATATCAAAATCATATACTTGCTGCCAACTCCAACTATTCCCCCTTCTGACTCTTCTAACACCAATAAGAGAAACTTGGAGCTTCCTAGCATATGTTGGTTTTTTTAAATTTATTGTAATGTTTCCTTTTGCCATTTCTCCAGGGTTAAAATTGTATTTCTCCAGCATCAGTGTTATTTTAGACGATCCAAACAATCCCATATTTATTACATCCTTTCACTTTTTTAACGGCTCAGGGTAACATATAATAAATAATTAAAGTTTCCACTTTTAGGTTCTGGTATGGAAAAAATGAAAGTTGCGATGTATTACAACAATAACGATGTCCGCATCGAAGAAATGCCAATACCAGAAATAAATGACAATGAACTACTTGTAAAAGTCCGGGCATGCGGTATCTGTGGCAGCGATGTTATGGAATGGTATCGCATCAAAAAAGCACCTAAGGTACTTGGCCACGAAATAGCTGGCGATATTGTTGAAGTAGGAAAAAACGTAAAAAAATACAAAGTCGGTGACAGAGTATTTGTCTCACATCACGTTCCTTGCAATGACTGTCGATTATGTCTCAATGATCAGCATACTCTCTGCGATACTTTACATTCTACAAATTTTTACCCTGGAGGTTTCGCAGAATACCTAAAAGTTCCTAAAATAAACATTGACAAAGGTGTATTCATCTTACCAAAAACAGTATCCTATGAAGAAGGAACCTTTATTGAACCATTGGCCTGTGTAATAAGAGGACTTAGAATTGCAGAAATGAAGCCAGGACAAACTATTCTTATTGTAGGAAGCGGTATCTCAGGGTTACTTCACATTAAACTTGCCCGTGCACTAAAAGCTGGCCGTATTATTTCTACAGATATCGACGATTTCCGCCTTAAAACGGCAAAAAAGTTTGGCGCAGACGTCGTTATCAGCGCCAAAGAAGACGTACCAGAACAAGTAAAGAAACACAATGATGGAAGACTTGCAGATCTCGTGGTTGTTTGTACCGGTGCGCTGCCCGGAGTAAAACAAGCATTAAAATCAGTTGACACCGGCGGAACTATACTTTTCTTTGCCTTAACCGAACCAGGAGTAGAAATACCTTTTCCGATGTTTGATTTATGGTATAAAGGTGTTAAGATGCTTTCAACTTATGCAGGCGCGCCAAAAGATATTGCTGAAGCAATCGACATTATTGCATCAAGAAAGATAGCAGTCACCGACATGATTACTCATAAACTCTCACTTTCGGAAGCAGCAAAAGGATTCAAACTTGTAGCAGAAGCCAAAAAATCAATCAAAGTCATTCTTGAACCATAAAAATATTGTTATTTGTCAAAAGTTTATATTGGACATATTAATTCTTATTCACAATGAAAAAACTCAAAGCTATCTGGGAACTTATGCGATTAGAACACGGATTAATGATTTTTATTGCAATACTTATCGGATCTTTAATAGCATTAAAAGGTGAGACATTCCCACCTTGGGATAAGTTTATACTTACCTTCTTTACAGCATTATTTCTTGAGGCCAGTACCTTTGCACTTAACGACTACTATGACTTAGAAATTGATAAAAGAAACAAAAGAACCGATCGCCCTCTGGTGCGTGGCGATTTATCTCGAAAAACAGCGTTGCATCTATTCTTTATATTATTTCCCTTAGGAATCATATGTTCGTTTTTTGTCAACATTCCCTGTTTTGTTATTGCACTAATTACGGCATTATTTGCAATTCTGTACGATGTTAAACTTAAGAAAATAAAACTACTTGGAAATTTCTATATAGCATATGTGATGGCCATCCCTTTTATTTTTGGCGGGGCCGCGGTCATCACAGAAAATACCTTATTTTTAAACATTAATCCTGCAATTTATGTCATTGCTTTGATTGCATTCCTTGCCGGATCTGGCAGAGAAATAATGAAAGATGTAATGGATTTTGAAGGAGACAAAGAAAAAGGAGTAAAGTCATTTCCTAAATATATTGGTTCACGTAAATCAAATGTCATCGCAGCTGTTTTCTATATAATTGCCATAGCTTTTAGTTTCCTTCCGTTTTTCATGGAAAAATTTGAGATTTATTATCTAAATAGTTACTATCTTGCTCTTATTTTTATTACTGATACTATGCTTCTCACCACAGCAATACATTTAATCGTTAAGAAAAAACCGCACCTGATTCTCTATAGAAAATTTACGTTAATAGCAATTTTTATGGGCCTTATTGCATTTCTTATCCCAATAATTTTGTTGTTTGTTAGCGGAGAATAAAACATATGTTACAAAGTGATTTTGCAGGTGTTGCACTTGTTTATATTTATGTTGCAATTCTTTTAATCATAACTGAGAAAATTCTTGACAAACACCCTGAGGCCAGTAGAAAAATTCTTCATATTATGGTAGGAAACATTGCATTTCTTTTACCAATTTTTCAAACAAAAGAAATGATGGCCTTTGTTGCAGCAGGTCCTTTTATTTTGTTTACATTTTTAATGAGTCCCTACACGCCTATTAAAAAGATTCGCGGTAGAACATCATCTGCAGGCCATGGTATGGGTTTGGTGTATTATTCTATTACTTGGACTATTTTGGCTTATTTATTTTTTGACAATATGGTTGTCATTGCCATCGGCATTCTTGCAATGTCATATGGTGACGGCTTTGCTTCTATTATTGGTCTTAAATTTGGTAAGAAAAAATACAGAGTTTTTGGAGATAAGAAAAGTTATATCGGCTCTATTGCTATGTTTGTTTTTACTTTTATTACGACAATCGCAGCTCTTTTGTACTATAGAATATCAATTACGCTTTATATCCTATTAATTCTTGCGTTTATCGCATTAGCTGCGGCAATTGTGGAAGGCTTAACTCCAAAGGGACTTGATAACTTTTCAGTTCCATTTGTTACTGTTTTCCTTTACTGGTTGATTTTACTTAGTGGGATTTTATGCGTCTGATAATAATTGATGGTCTGGATGGTGTTGGAAAGGATACCCATGCTCGCTTAATTAAAGAACGATATGGAAAAAATGGAGAGATGGTTATAATCCGATCCCATCCAGAAGATGATAACTTTTTTGGTAAAACTGCAAAGAAGGCGTTGCTAGGCCACGGTCCAATCAACAAGGCAAAAGCAGCAGCTTTCTACATGCTTGATGTCTTACGTTCTATTAAAAAATATTATCGCAAGGAAGACGTTGATACACTCATCATGGTTCGCTATCTGATGGGCACAGCATATCTGCCATTTCCATTAGCTAAAATTGCTTATCGCTGGTTTGAAAATTTCGTTCCAATATCTTCATACATGCTTTTTTTAGATGCTTCTCCAGAGGAACTATTTAAGCGTGTTCAACGAAGGAAAGAAAAGGAGATGTTTGAAAATATCGACGAACTGATCAATGTCAGAACAAAAGCACTCAAGCTTGCGACCAATTGGAACATTATCGATACAGATTGCTCTATTGGACACACTGCTGCTCACATAGAAGATATGCTGCAAAAACTTGATAAAAAGTAATAATTCCTAATTATTTTTCAAAAGGACTATTTAATTTATTTTATATTTTTATAAAAAGTTTTATATACTTATAAAACCATTATATTTTGTAGGATGGGGGAGTAATCCTAATTTTTTCCTATCTCTCCTCACCACCTCCACGCTTCCCCATCC
>CAZYFW010000063.1:0-8275 GCA_964646685.1 uncultured Thermoplasmatales archaeon | reverse complement strand
TATAGTTCTAAGATGGAATAATTTCATGTATGCCACTCATCAAATCCGGAATCTCTGCTACAGGTGTAAGAGAATCTAACACCACTCTCTTATATTCTCCACGTGTGAGCTCTTCCTCCATCTCTTTATGGATGTTGGTTTTATCGAGATTAAGATACATGAACTTGAGTCGGCTACTATCAATGGCATGCTGAAAATCAAAGCCAAGTGCAGTAGCTTCCTTAATAATATTCTCCACTCGTTCATCAGACGTCAAATAAAGACAATCCTCACCGTTTTTCAATCCCTCGGCAATGTAATGAAAACACATGATCGATTTACCAGAACCCGGTGTACCAGACACGAGAGTTATACTATTGCGCGGTATCCCTCCGGATAATAACTCATCAAGCTTTGGAAGCCCTGTAGTAACTCTATTAAAACCACTCTTCTCTAAATGCATACCTGCACTAAATTCATCCATCTTATCCACTCTCCTAAGATACTCCAATTTTCATAATAAACCGTCAATTTAAATACCTTTCTGGATTAACAAATTACATATAGTTCATCAGAGTTTTTGCTGCAAGTAATATGGTCAAAATATCTATTCTTGATGGTTATGTAGACGAACCTACGTGTTTAGGCGTACCGCCATATATAAGCCCATATCCTAGATACCTAGCTGGCGCAATATGGGATGTTGATGCCTCTACCCAGATTTCCTACATGACAATTGACCAATTACGGACGGACAACTCATTTCTAGATAACCTCTCAAAATCTGATATGGTTATAGTCGTCGCTGGTATGATAGTTCCTGGACGGTACCTATCTGGATTTCCAGCAAGTCCAAACGAATTGGTATCATTCTTAAGTAAGATTACAAAACCTACAAAGATTCTTTGTGGCCCTGCAGCAAGATATGGATTTGGCCTATCTGGCGGAAAAAGAACTAGGGAAACTAGCGTTGTCGAAGATGTATTTGACCTCATTGCCACAGGTGATGGTGAAGTTGTTATTGCCAAACTACTCAAAAGCAATATAAAACAAGTTGACACTGAAGAATATAGAAAAAATGCAACAAGCATCAGAGAGTTTGCCATCAAAGGCTCAAAAATTGTTACTCAGCATCCTTTCTTTCCAAATTATCTGATTACAGAGATCGAAACATACCGAGGATGCCCAAGGAGTATCGTTGGAGGCTGTTCGTTTTGCTCAGAACCAAGTAAAGGGCCACCTGATTTTAGACCCATCAAAGACATTATTGACGAGATTCAAGCATTATACAAATCAGGAGTACAACACATTCGTCTTGGAAATCAGCCTTGTCTATTTTCATACATGGCAAAAGATGCAGGGAAAAAAGAATTCCCGCAACCAAATCCAGAGGCGATAAAACAATTATTCAAAGGAATCTGTACAGTTGCACCAGATCTCAAAACACTACACATAGACAACGCCAACCCTGGCGTGCTTGCACGATATCCAGTTGAATGTCGACGTATTGCCAAAACGATTGTAAAATATCACACACCTGGCGATGTGGCCGCCTTCGGCGTTGAAAGTGTAGATCCCATCGTTATCCAGAAAAACAACCTAAAAGCAACAGCTGAAGAGGTATTAGACGCTGTCAAATTACTCAATGATATAGGTGCAAATAGAGGAAGAAACGGTATGCCTGAGTTGCTACCTGGACTAAATTTTGTATTTGGTCTAGAGGGAGAAACAAGAAACACGTTCACTCTTGATTATGAATTTTTACAAAGCATTCTTGATCAAAAACTACTGCTCAGACGCATCAATCTAAGGCAAATTATACCTATTCCGGGTACTAAAATGGAAAAGATGGGGGCCAAACTCGTTACAAAACACAAAAAAGATTTTAAACGGTTTAAACGAAAAGTCAGAGAACAGATAGAACGACCGATGTTGAAGAGCTTGCTCCCCAAACATACAGTGATAAAAAACGTGTTTAGCGAAACATACGAAGGAAAACTAACCTTTGGAAGACAACTTGGCAGTTACCCTTTACTTGTTGGCATACCTGGAGTTCATCCACTTCATGAATTTTTTGACGTGAAGGTCATTGATCATGGCTATCGATCCATCACAGCCGTTCCTTTCCCCATCGATATCAACACAGCACCAAGAGAAACCATCGAGGCATTACCGGGTGTTGGAAGGAAACGTGCTATCAGAATTCTTGCACATCGGCCATTTGCTTCAAAAGATGAACTCATCAGTGCACTTGACGACCTTGAAATTGCAAAGGACATAACATCGTACATTTCATTAAAAAAGTGATAAATTAAAATGAGCGAACTCCATATGGGTGTGCACATGAACGATCCTGATTTTACACAGTTGGAGAAAAAAATACAGCATACATTTAAAAACAAAGAACTTCTGAAGAACGCACTTACGCATAAAACCTATGCTTTTGAAGCAAAGACTCCAATGGAGTACAACGAACGGTTAGAGCTGTTAGGAGATAGCATCCTTGGGTTTGTAGTTGCTGAGCAACTTTACATAAGCAATCGTTATTTTTCAGAAGGGGAATTGACACGCAGGCGAGCCATTATTGTAAACAATAATTTTCTTGCAAAAAAGGCAAAAGAACTAAGCATTGGGAAATTTATTCTACTTGGAAAAGGGGAAAGTAAACAAAATGGCCACAAAAATCCAACAAATCTAGCCAATGCAATCGAGGCACTCATCGGAGCAGTCTATCTTGATTCAAATATCAAAACCGTAAGAGCCTTTATTCTCAATAACCTGTATGGTGATCAAACACAATTCTAGCATCTATTTTTTTTCTTCAGATAGCTTTTTAAATACGTACAATAATTTTAGGAAACTTTTAAATAAACATAACGTGTTTATTAGTTAACATTTGTTAATAAGGGGGTATGATGATGAGGAAAATTCTACCGTTACTGGTAGTAGGAATTTTTGTCCTTAGTGGACTATGCGCTGTTGCTGTATCTAATGACGAAACTGAACTTAAACAGACTTCAGTTGTGTTTTCACAACCAGTTTTGCAATCTGAAAATGAATATCTAACTGTTAGTATAGATGAAACAAATACATTTCTTATGGAACAGGGAAAACCTATGCTTCCCAGTTATGTTGAAACGTTTGCATTCGAATTTGGAGCAAAAATTAAAAGTGTAACTTGCACACCAACTAACATTGAAACTCAGACTATTTCAAAAGATATAATGCCCACACCACAGGCTGTTATTTTAGGCCAAAAGGCTACTACAAATGTAAAAGTACCAATTAAGTATGCTCCAGAACCATATCCTGTAAATTGGTTTGAATACGATGTATCTTCTGGAATGTACAACCGAGAGAGAAGTGTAATTGTAGAGGTACAGGTTAATCCAATTAAGTATTATCCACAGGAAAAAATTATTGAATATATTGATGGAGTTGACATTAAAATTGAATATGAGTCGCCGAGTCAGCAATCTTCATCTCGTGATGAATATCAACTAATTGTCATTGGTCCAGATGAATTTAGCGATGAGCTAGCACCGCTTATAACACATAAAAATGGCATAGGAGTAACAGCAAAATTTGTTGGTTTAAGCGAAGTTTACAGTGGAACTGGCAGAGATAACCAAGAAAAAATCAAATATTACATTAAAGACGCGATTGAAACTTGGTCTACGAGCAACGTTCTTTTAGTTGGTGGTAGTGCAAAGCTTCCAACGAGAACTACACATATTTATATTGATGTAGATCCTCCTGATGACGAAATCTTCGTAAGTGATCTATATTATGCAGATATCTACGATGGCACTGGTGGTTTTTGCAGTTGGGATTCCAACGGAAATGATATTTTTGGAGAATACGATTGGAGCGGTGAAACCGATGATGTAGACCTCCATCCAGATGTATATCTTGGAAGATGGGCTTGCACGACTGGAAGCCAAGTTACCACATGTGTAAACAAGGTTAAAACCTATGAAAATACTCCAGCATACCAACAAACTTGGTTCACAAATCTTGTAGTAGTTGGTGGAGATTCATTTCCTGACGATGATGATGTTGATGAAGGCGAATATATTAATCAAAAAGTAATAGACATAATGAGTGGTTTTATTCCTGAGAAACTTTGGGTTACAAACGGCAAATTAACTAGTTGGGTACCAACAGGTGTCGCGAATATAAAAAGTGCAATAAATAGCGGTTGCGGCTTCGTTGATTTCTCCGGACACGGCAATACAAATATCTGGGCTACACACCCGCATAATGACCATAGCACGTGGGTACCAACTCCAGCAGGAGGAATTAGGAGTAATGACCTTTCAACACTTTCGAATGGGAATAAATTACCTATTGTTACTGTAGAGGCATGTTCCACGGCTAAATTCGCCAGTGATTCCAACTGTTTCAATTGGGCATTTATATATAATTCAAATGGTGGAGCCATTGGTTCATTTGGAGCAACTGGACTTGGTTGGGGCTATACAGGAACTGGTGTGTCACAAGGATTGATTGGGAAAATGGGTTTAGATATATTCAGAGCTTACAAGATAGATAGTTCGATCACCTTTGGCGAAATGTGGGCTAAGGCACTTGAAAGATATATAGAGCCGGGCATGGATGCTATGGATTATAAAACAGTTGAAGAGTGGCAGCCATTTGGTGATCCTACTCTTGCAATCGGGGAAGAATCACAGGCACCTGCAAAACCAGCTACACCATCTGGACCTACATCTGGGGGAACAGGCACAACATATACTTATACGACATCTACTACAGACCCTGACGGGGACGACATTTATTACCTCTTCAATTGGGGTGATGAAACCTATAGTGGCTGGGTTGGACCATATGCATCTGGTGCTACTGGGAGTGCAAGTCATGAATGGACAACACAAGGAGACTATGAAATAAGAGTGATGGCAAAAGATGACCATGGGGTAACAAGTGTTTGGTCAGATCCCCTACCAATTAGTATGCCTCTCAACGTTAACCAGCAATCAACCAGTTCACAATCGGTTTTCCTTCAAGTATTACAGCAACTCTTAGGTCAATCAGTCATGTTTCGCATGGGTGTAAACATACAATAAACCACCAAATTCCCTCTTTTTTTCTTTTTCTCCTTACAGTGTATCATGCGTTCTCCTGTAGTCAATTTTTATCATTTTGACGTTTTTACACAAAATATTTAAATATTATTAATGATAGAGTATAACATGGAGAGTGATGATGGAAATGAAAATCGCCACCGATATCTCAAACCGCCAAGAACTAGACGAAATGAAATCTACTATGGAAATCTTCGTCGTTAGTAATAGAATCAGACAACTTGCACATATGGCATAGAAATTCCTTTACGTCTTATTTAATTATAGGTAAGGAAGCTATGCTTCTTTCCTTTCAATATATAGTATAATTTTTTATTCATTAAATAAATAAAATTCTTTTTTATCATAATTTTTTTTACCATGATTTATTTACTTTATCGCCAATACTTATATACCATCCAACATTTTTTATATTAGGGAGGATAAACGAATGAACGGAAGGAATAGTAGTTGGAAAATAGCTGCTGTAGCTATATTTTTTGTTTTAATAGCTGCTTCAGCAGTACAAGCTGTTGTTAAATTTAGCACCATGCAAGAAAAAGAAGTTATATTCGATGAAATTGATGATTTAATGGATGAAGGGAGAAAAGTTTCTTTATCCTGGGAAGATAATTTTAATGATGCGTCAAAAATAGACACTTCTCCACCTGGTGCAGGTCAATCAGATAATTATATTGTTGAAAATGGGGAAGTGAAGATGATAGGTACCTATCCCATTTGGACCGACCCGGCATGGACGAAGATGAAACCTATTAACATCACAAATGGAGGAGATGCACTTACAAATTGTCTCCTTAAACTAGAGATTGATAAAGATAATGACATGCAGTCAGATTATGCCGATATTAGGTTTAAACATGAAGATAATCCAGGAACTTGGCTTGATTATTGGATTGAGGATGATACAGAAGATCCCGCAACAGTTTGGATAGAGGTTACTACACTTCCTTCAAGTGGGAGCACATTATACTTATTTTATGGCAACTCTGGTGCATCCAGTGCAAGCGATATTACGATTTTTGAGGGTTGGCAGAAGCAATGGTCATCAGATCTAAGAATTACAAATCATTGGACTTGGGAAGGAGCATGGGACCCAGATGTAGAATATGGAGGTGAGTATGATTATGGCAGTGGGTTAGAAGATTTATTTCTTGTCTCTTGGGAAGAAGGTAGTGTAATTCCCATCAAACAAGAGATTAGGGGAAGCATATGTACGCGTAGTGGAAGTGTAGTAAGTGATTTTCTTATACATCAAGGAAACCAAGCGACGTGGCATAGTGAAAATCCTTCCATTGGTTTTGATGGAACTAATTTTTTAGTCGCTTGGAAAGACCATTCCGTGATGTCCGATCCTACTGCTTGGGATATTAAAGGTGCATTTGTGGGTGTTACCGGAAATGTTTATAATACAATTCAGATTTGTACACAAACGAACCTTCAGAAAGATCCATGTGTGACGTTCAATACAAATGATGATCAATATTTTGTTACATGGGAAGATTACCGGGATGGAAACGACTGGGACATTTATGCGAAACGTTACACTACTAGCACTTCTGGTAGCCAGGCTGGCTCTGAGATAGCAGTTTGCAGTGATTCAACAAATGATCAATTTGAGCCATGGGTTGCCTATAACGATGTTGATAACGAATACATGGTTGTCTATGAAGAATCACCTGATGGAAATAACGGTCCTTTTAGCTTATACTTCAACATACTCAGTGCAACTGGCGGGACTGTAGTTGGTAAAACACAGATTGTTTCTGGATCCAGTGTAGATAACATTTTCCCCTGTGTTGCATTTTGTAGTGAAACCCAACAGTATCTAGTTACATGGAATGAAGCAGATATGCCCAGTGTACGTTGTGGCGATATTAAAGGTAAAATATATGATGAAAACGGGGCCGTTGTAAAAAACACATTTGCTATTGATTCTGGTGACTATATCCGGACAGATATTAAACCATATGATGGAGACACATTTTTAGTCGCTTATAGCGAGCTCGATACCGTACCAAGTAGTGAGATATGGGGCAAACTTATCTCTTCAGATGGGATAATTCTCACACCTACTACAATTCAACTTTCTGATGGTAATGCTAACCCTGCTGATTGGGTGAGTTTAGCTGTAGATAATGATGGTGGGATATTTGCGACATGGGAAGATGCACGTTATAATACTGTTAGCAAACCTGATGCATATGGCAACATATGGTGGATTACTATTTCCGGTTCTGATGTAACCTATTCGGTTGGTAGTGAAAAAGAGATGATTCTTACATCCCATGTGACATCAATCAAAATCGAGCCGGAGAATCTAGCCAACTGGGATGAGTTTACAGAAGCATCCTCTCGAAATAATGATATTGTTTTTGATATTCTTGATGGATATACCGGTATAATGGTTGTTCATGATATTTCAGATGGATATGATATTTCGGGAATAGCTGCAACATCCATCAGATTAAAGGCAACATTTTCGAGAACAAATCCATCTTCTTCCGCAGCAATTGACATGTGGGGGGTAAGCTATTATATAAATGGCCCTCCAAACATTCCAAGTAACCCATCCCCAGCAAACGGAGCAGTAAATGTTGATCTTGATGAAGATTTAAGTTGGACAGGAGGAGATCCTGATCCTGGAGACACAGTAACTTATGATGTGTACTTTGGTACTAGCAGTTCACCACCAAAAGTGGTTGGAAACCAGTCTGTCACTACTTATGATCCAGGGGCGCTAAACTTTGGTACTACTTATTACTGGAAGATTGTAGCATGGGATAATCATGGTGCCACAGCAGCAGGACCTAACTGGAGCTTTACCACAAAATACAATAATCCACCATATACGCCAAATAGTCCCTTTCCGCCAAACGGAGCGGTAAATGTCAATCTGAATGCTGATTTGAGTTGGAGCGGGGGAGACCCCGATCCTGGAGATACAGTTACATATGACGTCTACTTTGGTACAAGTAGTTCACCACCCAAGGTTATCACAAATCAGTCCGGAACTACATACGATCCTGGAACGCTAAACTATAATACTACATATTACTGGAAGATTATAGCATGGGATAATCATGGTGCCACAGCAACTGGACCGATATGGCACTTCACTTCAAGAGCGAATCATCCACCAAACATTCCAAGTAACCCATCCCCAGCAAACGGAGCAGTAAATGTTGATCTTG
>CAZYFW010000062.1:0-8392 GCA_964646685.1 uncultured Thermoplasmatales archaeon | reverse complement strand
GTTCTCTCACGAACCTCTTTACCCATACCCGCCATCTCAGAAATGCCTTGCGCGTTATCAGCAACAGGTCCATAACAATCGGTTGCAAGAGAAACACCGAGAATACTCAGCATTCCAACCGCAGAAATAGCAATGCCATAAAAATCTGCAAAGAAGTAAGCAGCAAGCATGGCAGCAACGACTGCCGTTATAGGGATAATTGTACTCATCATACCAGTCGTCATACCCTGAATAATTACAGTAGCAGGGCCCGTTTTTGACGCATTGGCAATCCCTTGTGCAGGTTTTCTTTTTTCGGACGTATAATACTCAGTACTCAGTCCAATGGCGATACCAGCAATAAGACCAGCAACCATAGCAAAAAACGGATTCATCTTTCCATCAAGAACAAACCAAGTAGCAATACCGGCAAAAACTGCAGTTAAACCCGTACTCAGGAAAAGAGAGTTACGCAGTGCACCATACACGTTTTTTCCTTTGCCTACAAGGACCACCATGGTACCAATAATAGAGGCGAAAATACCCATGCTTGCAATAATCAATGGAAGAATAATGGCATTATCGCCATAAGTTGTTGCGGCAAAGCCACCTGCAATTGCTGCAAGAGCCATCGTTGCAATAATTGAATCTACATATGATTCAAACAAATCTGCACCCATCCCTGCGACATCGCCAACATTATCACCTACTTGGTCAGCAATTACGGCAGGATTTCTTGGATCATCCTCTGGTATACCAGCCTCTACTTTTCCAACAAGATCAGCTCCAACGTCAGCCGATTTGGTATAAATACCACCACCTACTCTAGCAAAAAGCGCAATTGATGAAGCACCAAAACCAAATCCAAAGAGAACATTAGCATTCTGAAAGACCGCATATAACGTCCAGACGCCGATTATGCCAAGGCCAACCACACACATCCCCATTACAGCACCGCTGGAAAACGCGATAGAAAGACCTTTGCTCAAACTCTTTTTTGTTCCTTCAGCTGTTCGAGCATTTGCCATTGTTGCGGTACGCATTCCAATATTCCCAGAAACAGCAGAAAAAATAGCACCTACAATAAACGCAATTGACAGTTCTCCACTCATACCGCTATTAGGGATATAAGATGCAGCAAAGAGGAGCGCGGCAACAACAATTGCAAAAATAACCAGAACCTTGTACTCACTTTTTAAAAATGCCATAGCTCCTTCTCTAATGGCATTGCTCAATTCCTGCATTTTTTCGTTTCCTGGGCTTTGCTTTTTAACGGTCATGTAAAGAAAAACTGCAAAAAGCAAAGCTGTTAAACCACCTATTGGAATAAATATAGAAATATCCATATTGCCCTCTCACCCTGCCGTAGTATAAATAGTTGTTATTTAATGATTATGCTTTATCTTAGTTATAAGTTAGGCATTATTTGTAAAGATAAAAATATATATTATGAATCTATTATAATATAGCAATAGGGGGCAGGATTTATCCATCCGGCAGTTCAACAAAGTAGCAATTAAAGATATGAGACGGAAGACACATGTTAGGCAAGTTAGGAAATTTTATTGAAAAAAGACCATGGTTCGTGATTGTTGTTATTCTCCTAATAACTGCAGGATTTGCCTCGCTGATTCCTTCGTTAGAAATGGAAACATCAACAGAAGACTTCATGCCTGATGATGAGATAGTCAATGCAAATCAAAGAGTTGGCAAGTATTTTGGACAAACTGGCGAAATTTTAATGGTTTTTGTTGAAAAACAAAACGCACAAAACGTTGTCACCCCTGAAGCTTTGAGAGAGGAATACCAAGTTCTAAAAAATTTAGAAGATGAATTTGACGAAGTAGATGACCTCATAAGTATAGCAGGATTTGTGGACATCTTATGTCAAATTGAGTTTGGTGATACACTTCTCAACTGTACCGATGAGCAAATATCAACAGCTTACAACGACATGATGGCAACTCTTAAAACTGATGAATTAAAGATGATGCAGACAGATGATCCAAATGAAAAAATTGATTTTAACCCATATCCAAAACTATCAAAAGGAAAAAATATCGACAGTTTAGACATAAAAAATTATTACATCAATACAAAAGACGAAACACTTCTCTTCACAATAGAAGTGTATGATCTTTCTGAATTTAAAGATAAAATTTCATCGCCGCAAAGGAGAATTAACACCTGGGAATGGTACATTAATTTTGAAAATTTAATTATCCCTGATGAACAGCTTGCCGATATGAGCTATCAAATTGCAGCACATATTGAACCCTCTCAGCCATTATGGGAAGTAGGAAATGGAATAATAAGAAACATTAGAGATATTTTATATAATATTCGAAACAAGCAGTTATTCAACTCATATAAATCTGAGGTTTACCTTTGGATAAAGGCGCCGGGCCAAGATATTTCTTTCCCAATTGTTCTTGAAACCGGAAATGTCAAATTTAATACTATTGAAAACAAAATCGAGATTGAAGTTGATAAGGAAGAGATTGGGAATTATGGCATTGCACCAAAATTCGGAATTTTTGAGTTACCTGCAAAAATTGGAAATACAAAATCAGGTGTAAGAATATATCAGTCACCAATTCTCCATCAACCTTGGAAACGAATTATATTCAACATTAGCTTTATCCAAAAATTAGCTGAATCAGTCCAAAACAGACCAATCATAAGCTCCATTTCTACAAAAATATTACAAAAATTTGGTGATTTTTCTTGGGAAGATTTTGATGAATTATTTGATATGTTAAAAAGTGAAGAGTTTGCAAAGGAGAGCATCTCATTAAAAGACATGTCTGATAGTTGGGTAACGTTAGATGAGGCACCAGATTTAGATGATTCTGATGGCATTTATTTTATTAAATCTTTATTTGTTGAGGATCTGAAATCAGCGGCTACTGTGTTTTTATCGCAAGATTTTGAGAGGGAGTGTGGCCCAAGTAAAACCCTCATGATGATCCAATTAAGTAAAAATTCCAACATTAAAGGATCTGGCATGATGTCAGGCGGGGGGTTAGATGAAATAAGCATAGAAATTGAACTGGCTCTGACGGATCTTGATAATGAAAAAAGTTATGTTTCAATGAAAGCGACAGGAGCTGGGATTGTCTCGAATGAAATGAACGAGGTAACAGAAGAAGCAAACATGATAATTATGCCAGCTATCTTCATTGTTATCTCTCTTATTTTGTTGATAATGTTCAGACGAATATCATATGTAATCCTTCCCTTGACAAGTCTTGCGATTTCAATTATTTGGCTTTTTGGAACAATAGTTCTTCTTGGAATGAGTTTTAATATGATGATGGTGGCAATTGTCCCTCTACTTATGGGACTTGGTGTGGATTATTCTGTTCATTTGTTCCACGAGTACCGGTCAGAGTTGAAAAAAGGAAAAAAACCAGGACCCGCTATGGTTGCATCAATTAAAGATATCGGCATGGCTATGTCTCTAGCTACATTGACTACCGTTATCGCGTTTTTATCTTTTTTAACAGCTACTATTCCACCATTGCGTGATTTTGGTGTTCTTTGCGCCGTTGGGCTTATTTACACGCTTATCACTGCTCTAACTTTTCAGACAGCAGTCAGATATCTTCTTGATAGAAAGAAAAAAACTGAGATTATTCCAAAAAATAACCATAAAATATCTTTAGATAGTTACATGGAGGAGTTCTCAAATATTGTTTTGAAGCGAAGTAAGATTATACTTGTCTTTGCAGTTTTTGTTACAATCATTATGTTAAGTGGCGCTACTCAAGTTGAGACGGCTTTTGATATGAATGATTTTTTACCCGAGGGTAACGAATCAATGGAATTAATGATGAGCATAGGAGATTATTTCCCATCATCAAGTGAAACTCAGGAGTATATTCTTATTGAGGGAGATGTTTCATCAGTAAATACTTTAAAAGGGATATCTAGAACATATGAAAATCTAAAAGACGATGAATATCTAACAAAAACTCCCGAGGGATATCCTAAAGTAACATCTATTCTCTCCATTATTAGAAATGCCATCAGAGCCAATTCTACCTTATCATCTACTTTCAACATTAATTCAGATGGCATACCTAAAAGCGATTTTGATGTTGTTGGCATATATGATTATTTGTATGATAATGAAGAATACATGATGGAAGTACGTAATGTTCTACACCGTGAGGGAGATATATATGATGCTACAGTTATACGAATTTATACAAGTATCAGTTATTCAGACAATAACACTGTTGATACAAATAAACAGATGGGTGTTGTTTATGATGGTCTGAATGAGGACATGGAAAGTTATGGAAACGCTAATGCAATTGTAACTGGAACATATTCGGCCATGTATACAATTTTAGGTTCTATGACCAACAGTCAAATTCTGTCAACTCTTGTATCAGTTATCCTTGCTGCATTAGTCCTGATTATTGTATTTAGAAATCCAATCCTAGGATTAATAACAATTATTCCTGTAGGAATCTGCATTGTCTGGATCATTGGAACGATTTATTTCATAGGATATTCATTTAATATTATGACCATTATGGTTACAAGTCTTACAATCGGAATTGGTATAGATTACGCCATTCATGCAACACAAAGATTTCGACTTACTGCAGATAGAACTGGCGATATTAAAAAAGCAGTCTCAACAACTATAGGGCACACAGGTGGTGCATTATTTATTGCGGCTCTTACAACTGCTGCGGGATTTGGTATGCTTGTTCTTGCTCCGATGCCGCCTGAACAACAATTTGGAATTATCACTTCAATGACCATTATTTACTCATACATAGCCTCAATAATAGTGTTACCTCCAATTTTAATGAAATGGGCAGAGGGGAGAAGAAAAAGAAAAGGATACATAATATCTCCAACGAAATACAAAAACCCATAGCTATTGTAAGAAGATGCAGCAGTAACATAATAAAAGTAGAGGGATAGAGCGTTATTCCATCCCGCATTTTATTAATTATCCTCTAAATTACTGCTTGAGTAATCACCGTAAGAAGTAGAGTTAGAGGGTTTTGAATATTTTTTAACAGACCCTTGTTTTGTAACTACGATAGATGATCCGCGTAGCTCTGCAAGTTTTTGCAACTTTTTTGTTATATTATTCATAATTCACAACCATCCCTGCTGTGTTACTTATTAACAATATGTTATGTCACGGTTCATGTTTATATCCTTTGTGATGCAAAATGTCAATTAGGGTATTTTTACTATACCAAATATTTATTTATCATACCTAGATACGGGTTACTTATCTATGAGGTCTCAATATGTCCAATGATTTAGTTAGTGAATTAAAATCAGACGATAAGAAAAAACAGAGATTTATGAAATCTGTTGATGGCAACACTGCTGCAGCTCATGTTGCATACGCATTTAGTGATGTAGCAGCAATTTATCCAATTACTCCTTCTTCAGCAATGGGCGAAGTAGTAGATACTTGGTCAGCAGAAGGGAGGAAAAATATCTTTGGTCAGACTTTAAAAGTTCAAGAGATGCAATCTGAAGGAGGGGCTGCTGGGGCATTACATGGTGCCTTGAGTACAGGTGCATTCTGCTCAACTTTCACTGCATCACAAGGACTGTTACTTATGATGCCAAACATGTACAAGATTTCTGGAGAGTTGATGCCTGCTGTTTTTCATGTTTCTGCCCGTGCAATTGCGGGTCAGGCGCTTTCAATATTTGGCGATCACCAAGACGTCATGGCTGTACGAGCAGCTGGTTTTGCTCAACTTGCATCTGGCTCCATACAAGAAATCATGGACCTTGCATTGGTGGCGCATCTTGCTACGATACGAGCGAGTATCCCGTTTATTTCATTCTTTGATGGATTCAGAAGTTCCCATGAAATCCAAAAGATAGAGCTTTTAAATTATAATGACATCCTGCCACTTGTAGACTGGGAAGGTGTTAAAAAACATAGAGAAAGAGCCTTGAATCCAGAGAAACCCCATCTTAGAGGAACAGCACAGAATCCTGATATCTATTTCCAAGTCAACGAAGCAGCTAACAAATTCTATCAAGTGGTTCCCAAGATTGTTGAAGAAGAGATGAAAAAAGTTAGTAAACTAACTGGAAGATCATATCATCTTTTTGATTATATCGGCGACCCAAATGCCGAATACATTATTATCATGATGGGGTCTGGTGCCGAAGCTGCCGAAGAAGCAGTTGAATACCTAAATAAAAAAGGCGAGAAAGTTGGTCTTATAAAGGTTAGATTATATCGTCCATTTTCAGCAGAGCATTTCCTAAAAGTTGTTCCTAAGACAGTAAAACGTATCGCAGTTCTTGATAGAACAAAAGAGAATGGTGCCTTTGGTGAACCGCTTTATCTTGACATATCGACAGTTTATCAGAACATCCATAAGGATATGATGATTGTTGGTGGGCGATATGGTCTCGGGTCAAAAGATTTTACCCCATCTATGGCAAAAGCAGTATTTGATAATCTTAAAATGAATGAGCCCAAGAATAATTTTACTGTTGGTATTGAAGATGATGTAACATTTACATCACTTTTAATAAAAGATCAGATTGATGCATCTCCAGAGAGTCTTGTTCAGTGCAAATTCTGGGGTCTTGGTGGGGATGGAACTGTTGGTGCTAATAAAGATGCGATTAAGATCATCGGTGATAACACCGATATGTATGTACAGGGTTACTTTGCATATGACTCAAAGAAATCCGGTGGTATCACTATTTCTCATCTTAGGTTTGGTAAGGTACCAATCAAATCAACGTATCTAATAGAAAATGCAGATTATATTGCATGTCACAATCCGTCTTATGTCGATAAATACGATCTCTTGGAAGGAATAAAAGAAGGTGGGACCTTTGTTCTTAATGCCTCTTGGAACCTGGAAGAAATGGAGACGGCTTTGCCAAACTCACTAAAACGAACTATTGCTGAGAAAAAACTGAAATTTTATGTGATCGATGCAGTAAAGATTGCAGAAGATGTTGGTCTCGGCGGTCGTATTAATATGGTAATGCAGACAGCTTTTTTCAAACTTGCAAATGTTCTTGCCGTTGATGACGCTATAAATTATCTAAAGAAAGCTATTGAAAAAACCTATGGGAAGAAAGGAAAAGAAATTGTTGAGATGAACTGGAAAGCGGTTGATGCATCTTTGGATAAAATCAAAGAGATAAAATATCCAAGCTCATGGGCAAAACTAACACCTGAAAAAACAAAAGAAAAAGATGAGCCCGACTTTGTGAAAAATGTGATGAGACCGATGCTTGCCGTTCAGGGTGACAAGCTGCCAGTAAGTAAATTCACACCTGCAGGAATATTCCCAACTGGAACAACAAAATATGAAAAAAGAGGGGTTGCAATTAATGTCCCTGAATGGCAGATTGATAATTGTATTCAGTGCAACCAATGCGCAATGGTTTGTCCTCATGCAGCGATTAGACCTGTGATTGCTACAGATGAAGAATTAAAGAAGGGGGCTGAAGGTTTTAAAGCAAAGAAAGCAATTGGAAAAGGGTTAGAAGGAATGTCCTTTAGAATACAGGTTTATCCTGAGGATTGTGTCGGCTGTGGAAACTGTGCCGATATCTGCCCATCTAAGGAAAAAGCTCTTGTTATGAAACCATTTGCCACACAAATAAACCAGGCACCTTTACAGAAATATTCTGAAACTATTCCCATACGTTCAGGTGATTTTGATAAATTCAGTGTAAAAGGATCTCAGTTCCAACAACCGCTTCTTGAGTTTTCGGGAGCTTGTGGTGGATGTGGAGAAACGCCTTACTTAAAACTAATAACACAGCTCTTTGGAGACAGGATGATCATAGCAAATGCAACAGGTTGTTCTTCTATCTGGGGTGGCTCTGCACCATCAGTACCATTTACAGTTAACAAAGATGGGCACGGACCGGCCTGGGCAAATTCACTATTCGAAGATAACGCAGAATATGGTTTTGGCATGGTTCTTGCAACGCTTCAACGAAGAGCAAAGCTTATAGATATTATTTCAAAAGCAAAAGAAAGCGCTCCGGGTGAACTTAAAGAAGCTTTCAAAGGTTGGCTTGAAAATAAAGATAATGCAGAAGCTTCAAAGGAATATGGGGATAAAATAAAGTCGCTATTAAAAAATAATCATAATGATAAACTGTTGGACCAAATTTGGGAATCAAGGGCGATGCTTACCAAGAAATCAATATGGTCAGTCGGTGGAGACGGGTGGGCGTATGATATCGGCTATGGCGGTCTTGATCATGTGCTTGCAATGGGTGAAGATATCAACATTTTAGTGCTTGATACTGAAGTATATTCAAATACTGGCGGTCAATCCTCAAAAGCAACACCAATAGGATCGGTTGCAAAGTTTGCAGCCTCTGGTAAGAAAACCAAGAAGAAAGATCTGGGCCTTATGGCAATGAC
>CAZYFW010000061.1:0-8393 GCA_964646685.1 uncultured Thermoplasmatales archaeon | reverse complement strand
TGTCGGAAGATTCTCCGAGGCAGACAACAATTGCCTTTTTATAGTCTGGAAAGTACCTATAGAGTCCTTCATTTATCACATTTAAAACATTTAGAACAGTAGCCTCAACATCCTTACAAAGCACGCCCACCATTATGTCTACTGGTTTCATTTCCTTACATTTTTCAACTAATTCTGGTTTTAAATTTATACCCTTATTCCATTCTTGTTTCATCTTTATCAAATCCTCTTATTTTTTTCAAATGGTTTTGTAGACTACGCTTTGACTTCAGCCTATTCTTTTAGTTTCCATGACCCCACTTGTTTTTCTTACGATGTTCTTTTTGCTATAAGGTAAATGATTATATTGCAATATTCAAGAAGGTAAAAACAAAATCATAATTTGTTTTTTCTTTTGAACTCTTGCCTTTCAGACCTCATTATCTGCGATTACAATATCTAATAGTTGCTCTCTGATTTTTTTACGTGCAGAAATTGTTCGCAGCCAATCAGGAATTCTTGTCCCAACTGGTCTTCGCATATAGCTAATCCCAGCGTTCATAATCTGCCGGCTAAATTTCTCTGCCATGGTCTCTTCTGTATGTCTGTCATATTTTAGATTGTTAAAATGTGCATCAGCGTGATATTTCCTAATACAATCCTGAGCGTTCCTTTGATACAACACCCTAATTGATATAAGGCGTTCCCTGGAAATCTCTATGTGCTCCTCTTCAATTAAAACCCTAAGTAAGGTTTTAAAAATGTCGCTTGTCATTTTTGTAAGACCACTTTCTTCATTACCAACACCCTGATGCTTGTGGTCATAAAAACCTAGATCGGTCTGACATATTCTCTTTAGGGCGACATTTCTATACATCTCAGCCATGATACCTATTTCAATGCCCCAATCACCAGGCATATCAACATCACGGGCTAGATCGCTGGTCATGGCAAACTCTCCAGAAATTGGATACCGGAAAGAACGTAAAAATCTAACAAAATCCGGGTCAGACCCTATTTCATCAACAAGCGATTTCATAAGAGGATGGAGAAAGAGCCTGAAAACACGACCATACATAATGTTCTTCTCAAGATTTACACGAGCATAGTAACCTTTATTAAATTTAAAATCGAGTTCAGGTTCGACGAGCGGATAGAGTAATTTGGTGGGAATCATTTCAGTGTAGCCCTGAATATCTGCATCATGAAGTGCAATTGCATATGATCTAATGCTTGCTATGCCGAGGGCCAACCAGACGTCTCTTCCTTTACCTTTATATCTTGAGAGATTCAATCCTTCGGATTTCAGTTCATTCAACAGTTTTTCTATCTTTGGTCCATTACACCACATAATCAGTTTGGGTATTTTTAAATCCGAAAAAAATCGTTTGACATGTTTGAACTCTTTTTCGTCTTTTGCAGCTAAGGGAACAACGACCTCTTTTAGATAATCACATCTGTTTAAATGTTTAATTATGTTGCTCAATGCATCACTCTTAATTTCTCTGTATAACATTGGCATAACAACAGAAACCGGTCTTTCAACAGCGATATCACCCACGCTTTTCATGAGTTTTTTTTTGTTAGTACACAACTCATGAAGCGTAGTTATTTCTTCTTGCTTTATATCCATAATACTACCCCTAGATATAGTTTAGTATAATCCTCATATCACCCGTGTTAATATCTGCATGCTTTTGTACTTTCTCCGATGCATTGAATGCTATTCCCAGGCCAGCTCTTTTCAACATGCAGTTATCGATTTCACCATCTCCAACAGCAATAGCTTCTTCTTCTTTTATTCCAATTTTTTTGCAGAGAGACTCCAATACTTGCTCTTTACAAATTGAATGAATCTTACAACCATCGCAGTGTTTGGTGAGATTCTTATTGTTTATTATCAACTCTCCAGTTACAATGTCGTTATCTATTATAAGATTATTGGCAAACGCATAGTCAAAGCCCAGTCTGCCTTTAAGATCGTCAGCTACGAATTGATAGCTATTGGTGGCAATAGCAGTTGTAATTCCTTTGTTCTTTAGCTCTTTAATGACATTTTCAACATGTTCTTGTAGAGGTATGCCTCTATAGATTTTCAAGAGTTCACTACCGCTCATTCCTTTCAATAATTTTGCAATTTTGATGCTTTTCTCGTAAGATACCTTGTCGCTATTAATTATATTCAATAATCCATCTATAAATCCTTTTTTATACGCAAAAACAAAGATAGTCCTGCCTTTCAGCAGTGTTCCGTCCATGTCAAACATGGCAAGTTTGAAGTTAGTCATCAGATCTCCACATTCTATTAGGTTAACTAAGAGTTTTTTAATAACTTTTTTCACTGAGCGCTACTTCACCAAAATCAAATAAACCAAAAACATATTTCACATTCCATATGCCAGTTGTGACATTTGATTATAATGACTTCATTAATCTCCTTGGATACAAGATACCAAAGAATGAATTGATAGAACGGTTGCCGATGATTGGTGCTGATTTTGATAAAGTCGATGGCGATGAGATAAGCATTGAGTTTTTTCCTAATAGGCCTGATTTGGCATCTGTCGAAGGAATCGCCCGTGCTTCAAGGGCATTTTTTGGATTTAAAACTGGATTAAAGACATATCCTGTTAAGAAATCTGATATCATATTAAAGGTTGATCCGTCTGTTAAAAAAATTAGACCTTATGTTACAACAGCCCTTATAAAAAATGTGACCATGACCGATGAACTCATTTCGTCTTTGATGGAATTGCAGGAAAAATTGCACGGTGGACTTGGTAGAAATAGAAAAAAGGTTGCCATCGGCGTTCATAACTTTGAACCTGTAGAACCTCCATTTACGTACAAAGCAGTTGATCCAGATTCTGTTGAATTTGTCCCTTTGAATAAAGTCGAATCTATGACACTGAGTGAAATACTTAAAAGACATGAAAAAGGCGTGGATTACGCATACTTACTCGAAAATTTTGATAAGCACCCTTTGATAGTTGATAAGAATAATAATGTGCTTTCCTATCCTCCAATTATTAATGGCAGCTTAACCGAAGTTACTCCATTCACTACAGATCTTTTTATTGATGTTACCGGCACTGATCAAAAAGCAATCAACTATGCGTTAAATATCGTTGTGACTGCTCTTGCAGAACGCGGGGGACAGATATTCAGTACTGTGGTTAAAGATGGTGGAAAGTCGTATGTCTCACCAGATTTGGCTTCTGCTAAAAGAAGATTGTCTGTAGAATATGTAAATCAGATTCTTGGAATGAGCCTGAATGAAAAAGAAGTCATCGGTTGTCTGGCAAAAATGGGGTATAATGCAAAGAGCGAAGATAAGGGCAAGGTAGCTGTTGATATTCCGGCATGGCGGGCAGATATTTTGCATGATGTAGATATTGTTGAAGATGTGGCTGTTGGCTATGGTTTTGATTGTTTCGAAACCGATTTTCCAAAGGCATTAACATTTGGTAGAGCATTACCAAAGCAGCTTCTTTACGATGGCTTAAGAAACATTATGATCGGCCTAGGTTTTCAAGAAGTTACTACATTTACTATCTCAAATGAGCGAGATGAGTTTGACAAGATGGGTTCGAAAGAAGGGTATAGCGTCCAGATAGAAAACCCGATCGGCGAAGAGTATTCTTGTCTGCGTATAAGCCTCCTCCCGTCACTGATGAAGATACTGAATGAAAATCGACATTATCCATTGCCGCAACAAATTTTTGAGTTGGGTGTTGTGGCAGACAAAAACGCAAAAAACCAATATCATCTTGCTGCCATTAAGATTGATGCAAAGGCGAATTTTACAGAATGCAAATCGTTAATTGATGCAGTGATGAGAGATGGCGGGATGAAGTATGCTATCGGAGATAAGGATCACCCTGGCTTTGTCAAGGGCAGATGTGCTTCAGTTGTTTGTAACAATAAAGAGATTGGATTTTTTGGTGAACTTCACCCTAAAACAATCACTGGGTTCGACTTAGAGCATCCGATGATTGCATTTGAAATACAGGCCGATGCATTCAATCAATAACTATTTTATTTAGAAGACATTGTCGGCTCTGAATGACTAAGACATGTAGCAAGTGTAAGAAATCTGCGATAACATTCATTCGTTATAACGGTACGTATCTCTGCAAAGATCATTTTATTCAGTATGTTGAGCGGAGAATCAAAAAGGATATTAAGAAACAAGGGAAGACAGAGAATAAATGCAGAATTGGTATTGCTATCTCTGGTGGGAAGGATAGTACCGTTGCGCTTTATGCTGTTCATGATATTTTTTCGAAGCGGGCAAATGTTGATATTGTTGGTATTACAGTTGATGAGGGAATACATGGTTACCGAGATGAAAGTATCAAAATCGCACGCGACAACTGTAGAAGACTAGGGGTAGAACATCATGTTGTATCCTTTAAAGACATGGTTGGAAAAACAATGGATGATATCGCTGCTAAACACGATGAACTCAGTGAATGTAGCTACTGTGGTGTTTTTAGACGTCTATGTTTGAATAAAAAGTCAAAGGAACTTGGGATTCATAAACTTGTTACGGGTCATAATTTGGATGATATGGCACAATCGATCTTGATGAATTTTGTTAATGGTGATATGCAGAAACTTGCACGGTTGGGACCCCATAAAAAAACCCAGCCAGGATTGGTACCTCGCATGTTTCCACTTCGCGTTATTCCTGAAAAGGAAGTTGCATTATACGCTATTGCAAAAAATATCGAATATCATGATGGCGAATGTCCGTATTCTACTCGCGCGTTACGTGGGGTTTTTAGAGAAATTATTGATGATCTGGAGTATAAAAATCCTGGAACGCGCCATAGTATATTGAACAGCTACGATGGTATTAAGGATCCTCTATTGGATAAGTACCCCCCTGCTGAGCTGAATAAATGTTCAAGATGTGGCGAGCCTACGTCTCAAGATATTTGTAAGGCCTGCATGTTGAAAGAGAAAATTCACGGTTTTTAAAACAGAATTAAAAACCTTTTTATTCTGTGTGATACTGACTGTTCGAGATGAAGTGCCTACAACTCAAATGCAAACCTCTAGATGACTTGTTGGGGGGAGGAATTGAAAGTAATACTCTTACTGAAATCTACGGTGAGGCAGGTAGTGGAAAGACAAATTTATGCTTACAAGCCTCCAGAGAATGTGCTGTTTATGGCAACAAAGTAGCATATATTGACGCTGAAGGCGTATCAGTTGAACGTTTGGGGCAACTCTGTGAAGACTACGATTATAAAAAAATCCTATCCAATATTCTCTTTTTTAACCCCTCTTCTTTTGAAGAGCAAGAAAAGATGATAAATACTGTCATCAAAATAGACGGCGTAGGATTGATTGTAGTTGATACGTTCAATATGTTCTATCGTATCAAGTTGGAGAACGACGAAGAGGGTGCTGGACGATCCTTAAATAGACAGATAACAAACCTACAGTTAGCTGCAAGAAAAAACGATCTTTTTGTTATCTTGACTGGCCAGGTTTATTCCACTGAAAATGACGATGTGAAGCCCTTTGCTGGACGAGGTGTTGAGCATATGATTAAAACTATTATCAAACTTGAAAAAGTTGGTAGTGGAAAACGGCAGGCAACCGTCATCAAACATCGGACTCAACCTGAAGGAAAAAAAGTAATTTTTACTATAACGGCTAAAGGCTTGGAATAAATCATGAAGAAGATTATCAACCGACTTAACGACAGTGTATACATTGCTCCACTTTCACCTGCATGTGAGATGTGCGCAAACGGATCAAAATTAGTCGTTCTCATCACTGGCTTATGCCCTTCCAAATGTTTTTACTGCCCTCTCAGTTTTGAAAAGGGTGGAAAAGATCGAATCTTTTCTGATGAGTGGGAGCTTGATAATGAAAACGACACAGAAAAACTGATACGTGAGGCAGAATACATCAAAGCCACAGGTGCAGGTATTACTGGCGGGGATCCTCTTGCTGTGTGGAAACGAACTGATAAATACATTTCCTTATTCAAAGATATATTTGGATCTAAGTTTCATATTCACCTGTATACTTCTGGTCTTCAAAATGGGGAGCATGTTGCTGATTTGGTGTCTGCAGGTCTTGATGAGATTCGATTTCATCCATCGTATACACATTGGGACAATATGGAAAAAAATCCGATTTTGCAGACAATAAAACACGCATTAGAAACGGCCACAGATGTTGGTCTGGAAATTCCCGTTATCCTAGGCATGGAAAATGAAATTCTTTCTCTTACACAGTGGGCAAACGATTTGGGAATTAAATGGATTAATTTGAATGAACTCGAGTATGCTGAGCGAAATGCTGATCACTTCAACCGTCTAAATTACACAGTAAAAGATGATATTTCTGCTGCAGTCGAGGGCAGTCAAGAGCTTGCATATCATCTCCTTGACAACATTGTTCAGAGAGATCTTGATATAGGTGTTCATTACTGTTCTTCTTCGTTTAAAGATGGGGTACAATTGACCAACAGGATTAAACGCAGAGCAAAAAGTGTTGCGCGAGAGCATGAGATTATTACTGATGAAGGAACCTTGCTTAAAGGAGTAATTTACACAAAAACCCCTTTACAAGAACTCCATGATTTATTGAAACAAGAATTCAATATCGATGACAACCACGTTGTTTTGAATAAATCAAAGAAGAGAATTGAATTGCCTCTATGGATTCTTGAGAAGATTGCTCCTGAATTAAAAAAACGTGGATTCGATTGCTACATGGTAGAAGAGTATCCAACGGCAGATGAGCTTGAGGTTGAACGAACACCACTGCCACTTTAATTCTAACAATTTATCTCTGAAAAAGGTTTTTATATGTGCCCCACATTCCAACCTTTACATTCCTGAAGAAATGATATCGATGAAAGCTTCAAAAGGAGGCTAAAAATATGGCAATGTATGTAAGATTTCAAACACCAAAAGAATTACAGGATTTAGCCTATGATCTTGTAGAAAAAGCTAGAGATAATGGCAAGTTAAGTAAAGGGGCAAACGAGACCACAAAACAAGTTGAGCGCGGGCAAGCGAAACTTGTTGTCATGGCCGAGGATGTTTCTCCTGAAGAAGTGCTTGCTCATATGCCTATTTTATGTGAAGAGAAGAACATTCCTTATGCTTATGTTCAAAGTAAAGAGGAGCTTGGCAGTTCTGCTGGATTGAAGGTTGGCACTGCTTCAGTGGCTATTGTTAATCCTGGAAAAGAAAAAGGCGGCATTGAAAACATCGTAAAAAAGATAGAAGCGTTAAAAAAACAGGGTTAGACTATGGTAGAAGGAACTCCTTGTGAGATAGTTGAGGTCATCAGTCGAACTGGTATGGCTGGGGAAGCTTCCCAGGTGAAAGTTCGTGTGTTAGATGGCATCGATAAAGGAAAGATTATTACGAGAAATGTTATTGGTCCTGTTCAACTCGGCGATATCCTGATGTTAAATGAGACGCAAAGAGAAGCAAGGCGGCTTGGTGGCCCGAGATAGAGGTAATGCCTATGGTTGACCGAAGAACATGTTCATTCTGTGGAAATGAAATTGAACCGGGTACCGGCAAGATTTTTGCAAAAAAAGACGGCAATGTATTCCATTTCTGCAAGAGTAAATGTCAAAAAAACATGTTGCAGTTAAAAAGGATACCCCGACGGGTTAGGTGGACTAAACAGTACGCTAAAAAATAGAATTTTTCGATAAAATCTTTATATAACACTTGTCCAATGTGTAACACTTGAGGATATCATCATGGGGGATATTGATTTTAAAACGGTGGCCATAGAAAAACCAGAGGATATGAATTTCATTTTAGGGCAAACGCATTTCATTAAATCGGTGGAAGATTTATATGAGGCTATGGTAAACTCAGTTCCTGGTGGAAAATTTGGTGTTGCGTTTTGTGAAGCAAGTGGTGCATGTAAAGTAAGAAGTGAAGGAAATGATCCAGAACTTAAAAAACTGGCAGAGAAAAATGCGCTTGCAATCGGAGCAGGTCATTCATTTATCATATTTATGAAGGATTGCTTTCCACTAAATTTCTTAAATTTAATACAAAGTATTCCAGAAGTATGTTCAATATATTGTGCAACTGCAAATCCAACCAAGGTTGTAATTGCAGAATCAAGACACGGTAATGAAACCGGTCGTGGAATATTGGGCGTTATCGACGGATTTATTCCAAAAGGTATTGAAAACAAAGAAGATATTGCTTGGAGGAAGAAATTCCTAAGAGATATTGGCTATAAAATCTAAAATTTGAAGTAACATAGGTTTTAATGTTTACATGCTGATTTAACATAGGGATTAAAAGTATAAAACTGAGCGCTAAAAGGTTTTTTGTTAATTTTTTGGCATTCCGTGGTTGTCAACTTAGCACCTCGTAAAGTGATACATTGATACAAAACAGTTAATC
>CAZYFW010000060.1:2642-8647 GCA_964646685.1 uncultured Thermoplasmatales archaeon | reverse complement strand
GATGGTCTTAGTTCGTAAAATCGTCGAGGAGGAATACTTTTGAGACAAAGCCATATAATAGTTTAAATATACTCTACCACATGTTTATAAATGTTTATTAATTACCGTATCCTAAGGGATTTTCATGGGGAAAGATAAGATAGAAACGATTGATGAGTTACCTGGCGTCGGCCCAGCAACTGCAGAAAAACTACGCGAGGCAGGTTATACCGATATTATGAGCATTGCAGTCGCTTCTCCCAAGGAACTTTCAGATGCAGCTGAACTTGGAGAACCAACGGCATCAAAGATTATTCTAAAAGCAAGAAAAGAGGCAGACGTCGGTGGATTTGAAACAGGAAGTGCACTTCTTGAAAAGCGAGCAAAAGTTGGTCGCATTACTACCGGTTCAAAAACCTTTGATGAGCTTCTCGGAGGCGGTTTTGAAACTCAATCGATTGTAGAATTATTTGGTGAGTTTGGTTCTTCTAAAACACAAATTGCCCACCAATTATGCGTTACCGTCCAACTACCCAAGGACCAGGGAGGTTTAAACGGTCATGCATTTTTTATTGACACAGAAAACACGTTCAGACCAGAGCGTATCATCCAGATGGCAGAAGCCTACGATTTAGATCCAGATGAAGTTCTCAAAAAGATTCATGTTGCACGGGCATACAACTCAAGTCACCAAATGCTTCTTGTAGAAAAGGTCAAGGAACTTTCAAAAGAGATGTCTCCAAGCTTGCTAGTGGTTGATTCTCTTACTGCACATTTCCGTGCAGAGTATATAGGTAGAGGCGCGCTTGCAGACAGACAACAGAAATTGAACAAACATATGCACGATCTCTTGAGATGGGGTGATTTGAACAACGGCGTCGTTTGTGTAACCAATCAAGTTTCTTCTAAACCCGATGCTTTCTTTGGAGACCCCACTCGACCAATAGGGGGACATATCGTTGGGCATACAGCGACTTTTAGGATTTATTTGCGGAAAAGTAAGGGCCCCAAACGGATTGCAAGACTTATTGATTCTCCTCACCTTCCAGAAGGGGAAGCTGTGTTTTCCCTTAGCGAGAATGGAATTAGGGATTAAAACAGGAGAAAATAAGGAAAAACTTAAAAACAAAATAAACATTTCTTCTTATGGAGGTGAAAGGTTTATGGCCTATACACATGATGGATGGACGTTGTATACAAGAGATGTAAAACTTAAGGGTGGGCGAATTCAAACCATTTATTTCTTCAGTAAGAGAACACCTAAAAGCGGTAAGCCTTGTGACAAACCCGCAAATATGGTAGTCGGTGTAAACAAGAGAACTGGTCTGCCTTATTTGAAGAAAAAGTAGAGTCATCCATACGATAAGCTGGCAGTTCTGTCAGCTTAATTTTCTTTATTACTATTATTAATATATTTTATCTGTAGTGTTTAAATATCTATTTTTTGTTCTAGGTGGCAAGAACGCTATGGTATCAAAAGTTGGTTTTGCTGTTAACCCTATTGCAGGCATGGGTGGAAAGGTGGGATTAAAAGGTACAGATGGCGTTGTAAAAAAAGCATTGAAACTTGGTGCCAAACCCGTCGCCTCCAAAAAAGCAGAGGAGACAATAAAGGAATTTGTATCAAGATATTTAACAAAGGATAAGATTCAGTGGTTTACCTGTGCTGGAGAGATGGGTGGTAACGAGCTATCAAATGCAGGAATAAAAAAGATTAATATCCTTTATACGACCTCCGATAAGACTACGTCTTCTCAAGATACAAAAAATGCTTGTAAACAATTTCTGGAAAAAAATGTTGATCTCATTCTTTTTTGTGGTGGAGATGGCACAGCACGTGATATCTTTACCGTTGTTGAAAATAAAATACCTATGCTCGGTATTCCCTCTGGAGTAAAGATGCATTCAGGCGTCTTTGGAATAACAACAAGCGTCACTGCAAAAATGCTTCACGAGTTTGTAAATCAAACGCTTACCATTGGCGATGCAGAAATCATAGATCTTGACGAAGATCGGTATCGTAAAGGCGAATGGAATATACGATTATTCGGTATCGCAAAAGGTATTGTCGAACCTACTTATGTGCAAGTGGGTAAAACATCCTATGAATCGGTTTCTGATAATGAGATCAAGGACGAGTTAGCGGAACACATTGTCGATGAAATGGAAATACATGATGGTTTCTTGTTCTTTTTTGGATCTGGTGGTACCATTGATTATGTCGCCAATAAAATTGGAATTAAAAATACACTTCTTGGTATAGATGCAGTACACAAGAAAAAGCTGGTAGGAACAGACCTTAACGAAGAAGGAATCCTCGTCCTATTAAACAAATATCCTAAGGCTAAAGTTATTCTCAGCCCAATAGGCGCGCAAGGATTTATTTTGGGTAGAGGGAACCTTCAACTTAGCCCTCGCGTCATCAAAAAGATTGGACTTGACAATATCATTGTCATATCAACTCCATCAAAGCTTGTATCTACACCAATCATGCGCGTAGATACGGGTGATAAAAACCTTGATTATAAATTCATGGAAAAAGAATTTATGATGGTTGTCATTGGATATCGAATGAGCAGGGTTGTTAAACTACAAACCAACAACTTTTAATATTCCCCTACGATTGCAGCCAGTGAAGTTTTAACATTTTAAAGGAGGAATAATTCATTATGGAAAGAAACCCATCCGCATTTTTAAAAGAAGAATACGAAGAACTTGTTAAGAACAATTTTGATTGGAAACTCCGCATCCTTGAGACCGGATCGTCGCCTCATTCGGTGGTTGATGGCAAAGAAGTTATCATGCTGTGTTCTAACAATTATCTAAATCTTAGCAACCACCCATATATTATCAAAGAAGCTATGGATGCTGCAAAGAAATTTGGAGCAGGCTCTGGCTCAGTGAGAGCAATTGCGGGAACCATGAAAATTCATATGGAAGTTGAAAAGCGACTGGCAAAATTCAAAGGAACCGAATCATCTCTTATTTATCAGACTGGTTTTGCTGCAAACGCAGGCTTGATCCCACAGCTTGCGGGTAAAGGAGACATAATTATCAGCGATGAGTTGAACCATGGAAGTATCATTGATGGAGTAAGACTTACAAAAACAGATCGAGCAGTATACAAACATCGAGACATGGGAGAACTAGAAAAAGTTTTGAAAGATGCTGATAAAAAATACAAGAGAATCCTAGTAATAACAGATGGTGTCTTCAGCATGGATGGGGACATAGCACCAATGGATCAAATCGTAAAAATATCACAAGAATACGGTGCAATGACATATGTAGATGACGCACATGGAGAGGGAGTTATTGGACCAGATGGACGTGGAATCGGAGCACACTTTGGAATTGAGGGAAAAATTGATGTCGAAATGGGGACATTCAGTAAAGCCTTTGGTGTCGTAGGCGGTCTCATCGCAGGAAGTCAGGATCTTGTCAACTATGCCCTGAATAAATCACGAACATGGCTGTTGTCTGGTTCACATCCACCTGCAGTTGCTGGAGCGCAACTTGCTGCAATTGATGTGTTGGAAACAGAGCCTGAGCACGTTAAAAATCTTTGGGGCAATACAAAGTATTTCAAGAAAGAATTAAAAAATATGGGATTTGACACAGGAAATAGTGAAACCCCAATTACTCCTGTTATTGTTGGCGAATCTTCAAAAGCAAAGGAACTTAGTAACGGTTTATACAACGAAGGTGTTTTTGCTCTTCCTATTGTATTTCCAATGGTTGCAAAGGACAAAGCGCGAATTAGAACTATGATGAATGCCGGGCTGACCAAAGAAGATATTAACTTTGCTTTAGAAAAGTTTGAAAAACTTGGAAAGAGTCTCAAAATTATTTAGATTCTTCAATGATACTATGGATGAACATACCGCGTTCAAACATGTTGCATTGACCTATGTCGATAGGGAAAAAGCAAAACTCTTTTTTACAGATATACTGGGAATTCCACTAACAAGAAATTTTACAGTTACTGAGAAGCTCTCTGACACATTCTTTGGTATGAAGGAAGAAGTTGATGTCGACGTCTATGATAATGGAGAGATTGTGTTCGAGGTTTTCATTACAACTAGAAGCAAACAGATGAGTTTTGAACATACATGTATAGAGATCAATAATCAACAGACATTTATAGAACGATGTAGAAAGTACGGCATAGAACCAATAATTGTTGATAGAAATGGAAAAATCTATGTATTTGTGAGAGACTTTTCAGATAATATATTTGAAATTAAAGAAAGATAAATTAGTGGCGTCCCTTGCTGCTCCATTTCCCTTTCTTCTTTTGACTTAGAACCTTTTCAATGATGGTTTGCTCATCTACTTCAACGATAGATTTATCATCTTCGACTGGTCCGTGTTTTTTAATCGCTGCTTCAATGGCTTCATCATCCGCCTCGACAAGAAAACCTTTCTCTTCTTCTTTTTCTTCATTAGTTGCGCTCTCGTTTTCCGGCTCTTCTTCGGTCGCTTCGAAGACATCTGATTCGCTTGTCTCTTCAAATGGTGGTATATTGGTTGGCGGAGTTTCTTCCTTTTTATCAATCTGTGGTTCTTCTGGCTTGAATTCCGTCTTAACAGGTGGTGGAGCTACTTGCTTTTCCGGAGGTTTCGGAGTCGACTTTGTAGGAGATGTTGTCATTGAACTCGCAGGCATGAGTTCAAACGCTTCGTTGAGAAGATTTTTCTCCTCAATCGTCGGCATCCAGAAATAACCATTATTATCTTTAAAGAAGTTAGGAGCATTGGTATCAAAATGAGTCATTATCATTAACTTGTTAGAGTCTTCATCTCTACATATTTCAAGCTTTATGTGTATTTTATCGTCTTTAGCCATTTTCTATCTCTCCAAGTTAGAAAATGAATAAGCTAGTAGGACTTATATTTTTCTTTAAAATTTAGTCAAGAAAAAAAGAGGAAGTGCACGATTTCCGCTAATCGCTGAGAATCTGTTCAATAATCTTGTGAGGATATTTTCTTTTGCATTTTCTTTTCCAGCCCCGTCCCCATCGTTATCGGTGCTGGTAATAATCTCGTTATTGTTTGAATTTTTATTCATGATAACATCCCCATCTTTATTCTCAGAAAACAAACAATCGATGATTTGATTGTCAGAAGATGATGATAGATATATACCATGAACCTGATTATTATAAATGTTGCAATTAGATATGATATTGTTATCATTGGATGAAGCAATGGCGTCTATGCCAGTATGAGTATTATCATAGAACTCACAGTTCGTTATTACATTGTTTGATGAATATTGTAATTCTATGCCATCACAGTTATCATAGAATACACAATTTTCAATTCTGTTGTCATCACATTCCAAACTACCACTTCCAACTAATACAATTCCTTCATCTGTACATCTGTAGAACGTACAGTCGGCTATTATATTGTCTGAAGTTAAAACGGCTATGCCAACAGGATTATCAAAAAATCGACATTCACGAATTTCTGTATTTGATGCTGAAACACGAATGCCAGAGGAGTAGAGGCCAGGGGCTCCATTAGTAATGCTAAGTTTTTGCACTATTATTCCTGGAGCCCCAAGACGGACTGCATATTTGTTTTCTTTAGAGATGGGATTTATTATTGCGTGTTCTTCATCCTCTCCAATAAGACTGACTTTCTTCCGGATGTTAATAATTTCACTATATTCTCCTGCTTTGATGGAGATAGTTGCTCCTTCAGGCGCATTGGAAAGTGCTTCATTAATCGTTGTATAATCTCCATTTCCAGTCGGGTCTACAACTATCTCCTTATTGGATGATAGTGTTGCAGATCCTGTGCCAGCACTTGTAATTATTGCCAACTCTGCAACTGTGATTATTATAGTCAGTAGTAACACTACTGTTTTGATTCTCCTCTTCATCTTACCATACCACGTTTACCATGTTAATTATTAACGTGGTATGTTCTGGCAGTGACTATATATAAAGGTTTTTTGGAAAAATAACAAAATGTTAAAATGTCAACAGTATTAGAACACTCAAGAAATGACCGAG
>CAZYFW010000060.1:799-2632 GCA_964646685.1 uncultured Thermoplasmatales archaeon | reverse complement strand
GAGCCCTGAAGCTTGTTGCAAGTAGAAACGATTTTGTCTTTTAGTAGTGCGTTACATTCAACTGTAACTGTTACTTGATCATCGTAATTAATCGATGAAACATTGGTTTTTTCATAAAGCCAAGATATGAACGCCTGCGTTTCTTCAGATGGTGATAATCTTATCGTAATAGTTTCTACATGCGGCAATGAGTCATATATTGCATCCAACAACACTGGGATATTTTTCTTGAATTTGATGGAAACAGGAATTATAGTTTTATCCTTTATCTTCCCTTCTTTTTGCAAAAAGCCTATCCTTTTATTTATTTCATCCTCAGTGAGCAAATCAATCTTGTTCAATACAATGATTATCTGGGAGTTTACTCCCAATCCGATCAATTCATCTAGAGATACGTTGAACTTCTTTTTTGCTAGCTCATTATCTTCACTGCCATCAACAACTAGAAGGACAACATCGGCTACCTCTATTTCTTCAAGCGTAGAGTGAAACGCATCAATAATTAACGCAGGAAGCTGCTGAATAAAACCAACTGTATCAGTCAACAAGATGGGTATCTGTTTATTGCCAATTTTCCGTGTTGTGGTAGAAAGGGTTGAAAACAGTTTTCCTTCAACCTTTACCTGCTCACCGGATAGAAGATTCAATAAACTACTTTTACCAGCATTTGTGTAACCAGCCAATGAGATAAGGTAAAAACCACCAACGTGTCGATGCTGCCTTTGCAATACCCGGTCATCACGGATTTTGTTGAGATCGCCTTTTATTTTTTTCATCTGTTTTTTAATCATTTCATAATAATCATCAACCTGATACTCTCCACCAGCCAAGAATCCAGGATGCTCACCAGCTCGTGCACGGTGAATCAATTCACGAACAAACGGACGTTCATATTGGAGTTGAGCCAACTTTACCTGAAGCCTAGCTTCCTTTCGATCTGCTCTTTTTTCGAATATTTTCAAAATAAGTCTCACTCGATCAAAAACATCTTTCTTTAGTTTTTTTTCGAGTGCAAACCATTGTGATGGTTTAAGTTCCCCATCTACAATAACTAAAGAAATGTCCTTATCAAAATCATCAATAAACTCTTTGATTTCGTTGACTTTCCCAGGACCTATATAACTGTTCACATCAGGATTTTTTCTATGTTGGATGAATGTTTTTACACTATCATATCCCAAAGTATCAGCTAATTGAACAATTTCAGTAACGTCATCATATAACGAAATGACGATGGCATTCTCATGTTTTTTGCTCATTTCTTTCGTTTAAACCATCGCAACGTACTATAAAAACGTTGAAGTGCAGTGACATTTCCAACAACAGCAAAATATATCAATACCCATTCGAGCAGCGAAAACCCAAGCGGCAATTGGATAGGATAGCGTAGTAATAGGTGTTGAATTATTGGTGCAACCATCAAAATTACGATTCTATCTGCCCGTCCTAACAATCCTGAATACTCTCTTTTATAGCCAACTGCTTGTGCTTGCGTTCCCATATAGCTGGTTAAAAGCATACCAACTATTGCTAATAATCCAATATATGAATGTTCTTTCAACCATGGACTTAGAGCAAGTCCAACAACCATAAAAACATCGGCATATCTATCCAAAGCGTGATCTAGAAAATCTCCTCGTTTTGATGTTTTATTGGTGAGTTTTGCCACCTTTCCATCGATGGCATCAAATAAACCATTTAAGAATACAAATAAAACTGCACCGTAAAGGTAGAAATTAATCAACTCAAATTCTGGAGATGAAAAATAAAAAAAGATTCCTGAAACAAAAGCAAAAACCAATGACAACCAAGTTAGAGTATTGGGATTCACTT
>CAZYFW010000060.1:0-789 GCA_964646685.1 uncultured Thermoplasmatales archaeon | reverse complement strand
ACTTTTTTAAATATCTTGGCAATTACTAACAAAATTGGGTCGACATTTTCTCGTTGCTTATCAAGAACCATTGTTTCCCCCATATTCTTAGAAATCTCTTAAGATCTCTTCAGACCAATCAATGTTTCCTATTTTATATTTTTTCATATTTTTAAATTTATTTTCAATGATTTCTATTGCTGAGGAAGCTACTTCATCTATAGATTCATTTGTAGTATCTATCTCAAAGACATTTTCTTTAGAATGATGTTCCAATGCTTCACAGAGGATAACATCCAACATTTCTGCTTCGATATTTTCTTTAATTTTTTCTTTTTTCCATTTTTTATTGCGAATTCGTTTTGCTAAATCATCAGGATGGCATCTAAATAAAATTACCTTTTCGACACTTTTCAAAAGATGCGAGATGTGACTGTCAAAGAATATTGTATTTTCTTTTGGATAATGTTTTTTGATATAATTATTTATTTTATTGATATCTACTATCTTTGAATCCCGTTCTTTATCAACACCGACAAAAAAATTGTTCTTGACAGCAACTTTATTAATATCAACAACTTCAAATCCCTTCTGTCTTAAAACATCAGAAACAGACGTTTTTCCAATGCCCGGTGTTCCAGTTAAAGCAATGTACATTCTAAACCAACTTATGGTAGTCGTATCCTCTAAATCCTTCTTTGAAACAGTAGTGAAGTTCTTGAAAATCTTTTCTAAACTCTTTGATATCTGTTTTTATCTTCTTCGGATCTTCATTTTTTAATAATGTTCTTGCGTAGAATTCAGCAACTT
>CAZYFW010000059.1:0-8842 GCA_964646685.1 uncultured Thermoplasmatales archaeon | reverse complement strand
CCCGAGTTATAAGCTTGGCAAGCTTAAGTGATACCAGGCTACACCACACCCGCATGGAAACGTAGAAATCAAGTACCAATAACCCCTTAAAAAGTGTTATGGTTAACCCATCCGTTTCAGAGGTTTACTAAGATGCCTTCGGGCGCATACTGGTGTTTCATGGAAACCAGTTTGAATTGCCCTTTTCTTTTCTGTAACTATTGCCTTGTTGCTTTCTGTGCCACAACGTTTACATTTATATCCTTGATTGGTCCCTTTAGATTTCATATGTTTTCTACACTCTGGGCAAATGGGATTCTCCAATTTTTCAAGCTTTTTTGTAAGATGCTTGATGTTAATCTTCTCAATATTTACTGTTAACGGTTGTTCTCTTACACCGCCGTAGACTTCGATAATATCTCCCGTAGTTAGTTCTCTTATCACTTTTCTAAATTCTTTTGTTGGCTCGTATGCAGCACATTCAATGCACCCTGTTGAATCTTTGATACTAAAAATAACATGTCCCCCTTCAATGGTATGTGGATTTTTAATTACTTGACCTTCTGTTATAACAGATTCATAAGGTTGAATATCAGCAATGATCTTTTTTTGAAGATGTTCATCGGTGCCCTGATTTGTTTCAAACATCAAAAAATTATCAACAGCTTCTGATTTAATCAAAGAATGGGCGCGAATCAACTCTTCTTCATTTTCCCCACGTATGCCATAAAGAATTGGACATGGGGAATTTGGCACTAAACGATTATGATTGTTTTTATAATCGTAATTGTCAAAGGTCGATATAAAAATCTTATCCATATTTTTAACTGATTCATCATCAACCTTTCTCATTGTCCCCCATTTCTTTTTTTCTCTGTAGGCAATTAATTCATAGGTTTTATCATGTTTTGGAGACCAAGCTACAGATGCAGTTGCACCAATGAGCCCTCTACTATTTTTGTATCCTTTATAATCTGCTCCAAGGGAATCTAATAACTGTTTCGTTTCTTCTATTGAAACAATCTCTTTCACTGCTTTTTCATAATTTTCAAACGGTGGAGATTCTTCCAATAAAACAAATCCAGGATTTGTCTGTTCATCATCCATTCGTGCATATTTCTGTATAATCTCTTCAACAATACTTCTGATTTTGCTTTGATTCCGGCCTTCAACCTGTATGGAAACTGCACCATTCCCTCTTGTTTTCCATGGAATGTTTGGGTTTAGTCTTACTAATCGCGGATGACCAATAATATCATAATTCTCTTCAGTCAATTTTTTAATTATGGCATGGGCTACATATGTGGTGCATCCGCCACTTCTAGAATCGGTGTCATCCATACCTATCCAGATAATCTCACTCCCGATATTATTATATATAATGTTACTCTTTAGGCAGTTTTACAAATGAACCGGACAGAGCTACTAAAGAAAATCAGAGAAACCTTGAGTGATGCAGGGTTTTACGTCTCTGATTTATATTCGATGCGTCCGATAGGATTTGATTTAGTTGCAAGAAGGGACAATTCATTACTCATAATTAAAGTTTTAACCAATGTTGATGCATTTTCAGATGATGTTGCCAAAGAACTCAGAGTGTTGTCTGTCCTTCTAAAAGCTTGCCCACTATTAATTGGAGAACGAAGTGGTTTAGGGCACCTCGAAAATGATGTTGTATACGATCGTTTTGGCATTCAAACTATAACTTTAGAGACACTTAGAAATAACCTTCTAGAAGGAATACCACTTAACGTGTATGCAGCACCTGGTGGGTTATATGTTGATCTTGACAGTGAAAAACTAAGTAAGCTTAGAAAGGAGCAGAAAGTCTCATTAGGTTCATTTGCACGCTCGGTGAGAGTATCTCGCAGAACCGTACAAATGTATGAGGAAGGCATGAATGCACGAGTGGAGGTTGCCTCCAGAATAGAAGAATTTTTTGGCAGTAACATCAGCCGCCCTATTGATATTTTTAAACCTCTCAGCTCAGATAAAAAAGAAGTAACAACTATTCGTGGAGATTCAGAGCGAATCAGAGAGTTTCAAAAGGAAATATTTTCTTTATTAAAGCACGTTGGCTATACAATAACACCTATGGAGAGATGCCCTTTTGAAGCAGTAAGTCAAGATAAAGAAAAGATACTGTTGACATGCGTCCATAAATATGATAAAACACTGTTGAAAAAAGCACAAGTTATCAGCAGTATTTCAAAGATAACAGAGAAGCACGCATTCCTTATAATAGACAAAGAGGTTAGTAGAACAAATATAGAAGGCACTCCTATCATCGTAAAAAAAGAATTAAAGAAGATAAGAGATCCTGAAGAAATACTTGAATTAATTATTGAAAGAGTAGATAATTAAAGTTACCAAACTTTTATAAATAGGATTGTCATTCCCGAGAACTACATCTCCATAGCTATATGGAGAAAACAACATATAAACACTCAAATTGATATCTATGACAGACAAAAAGACCACAGAAGCAGTTGAAAAAATCTTAGAGGAATCTAAGAAACTAGATAGAAAATTCAAACAAAATATTGATCTAGTAGTAAATTTAAAAAATATTGATCTTAATATTCCAAAAAATAGAATTGATGAAGAAGTAATTCTTCCCCATGGGCGGGGAAATGAGCCAAAAATAGCTCTTTTTGCAAGTGGAGAACTTGCTATTAAATCAAAAAAACATGTTGATTTGCTAATTAAACCAGAAGAAATTGAGGATCTTTCTAAGGATAAGAAAAAATTCAAAAAAATTGCCGATGGCCATGATTTCTTTATTGCTGAAGCACCATTAATGCCAACAATTGGTAAAACGCTTGGTACCGTTCTTGGCCCAAGAGGGAAAATGCCAAAGCCAGTACCACCCAATGCAGATGTTACTGATATGGTAAAGAATCTCAAAAAAACGATTAGATTGAAATCAAAGAGCAGTAAAACTTTCCATACTATCGCTGGTAATGAAAGCATGTCTAAGCAAGAAATTGCAGAAAACATTGATATTATTGTTAATAGACTTGAAGGTTCTCTAGAGCGGGGACGAATGAACATAGGTTCAGTTTATATTAAAACAACGATGGGACCATCGGAACGAATTATGTAGGTGATGATTGTGGCACATGTTGCAAAATGGAAAGTTGGGGAGGTAGAAGAGCTTACCAATCTCCTTACAAGTAAGCCAATCATCGGTATCGTTGAAGTTGGCGGTATTCCTGCTCCGCAGATGCAACAAATGAGACGGAATCTTCATGGAAATGCATCGATTCGTTCTGCAAAGAATTCTCTCATATTTAGGTCTTTAGAAGATACTGAGAAAAACGTTAAAGGTATATCTTCATTAAAGGAGAAAATCACAGGTCAAACGGCAATTATTGCTACTGACATGAACCCATTTAAACTCTTTAGTATGATTAAAGCCACGCGAACGATGGCTCCTGCAAAAGGTGGAGAAACAGCAACTCATGATATTGAAGTGAAAGCAGGAGCTACTCCATTTCAACCTGGGCCTATTGTTGGAGAAATGCAGAAAGCTGGCATTCCAGCAGTCATACAAGACGGAAAAGTCGTTATCAAAACTGGTAAAGTGGTTGTTCATGCTGGAGAAAAAATTCCTATATATGTTGCTCAGATGCTTACCCGCCTTGAAATCTTCCCGGTTGAGATAGGAATGACTCTTCATGCTGTATTTGAAGAGGGCAATGTCTTCTCACCAGATATACTTGATATTGATATTGATGAATTTATTGGAAACATGAAATTAGCTTCGACCAACGCGTTTAATCTTGCGGTTGGATCTGCTTGGATTACAAAACAAACTATCATGCCTCTACTTATGAAGGCACATAACAATGCCTTTATCCTTGCAATAGAAAAGAATATTCTTACTAAGGATACGGTAGGGCAATTAATTGCAAAAGCACATGCAAACATGCTTGCTTTAAAAAATATAACCACATAAATAATGGAGGAAAAAGAAATGGAATATATATACAGCGCTATGCTTCTTCACTCTGCAGGTAAAAAGATTACTGAAGAGAGCGTGAAAAAAGTACTCACAGCTGCAGGCGTCAAAGCCGATGATGCACGAATCAAAGCATTAACAGCTTCTCTCGACGGTGTAAACATTGATGAAGCAATAACCACCGCTGCAGTTCCAGTAGCTGCCGTAGCTGCATCAGCAGCACAATCAGCATCTGGAGGTGCTCCTGCTGAAGGAAAGAAAGAAGACAAAAAGAAAGAAAAGAAAGAAGAAGTCTCTGAAGAAGAGGCAGCAGCAGGATTAGGCGCGCTATTTGGATAAATAAGATATTGTTGGTTCAACAGTGGGCAACTCTGTTCATTTGTTGAACAAACATTTTTTCTTTATTTAATCTCTAGTTAGATGGATCCATATTAAAAAACATAAGAAGTGGGGGACGGGATGCATTGATAGGAGGAATGCGCCTCTACGCGGAAAGCAGGTAATAAGGTATACCTCCCCATTTTATATTACTAAGTCCCCCAGATTCTAATCATTTGTTTAAATAAATAGTTTTCTCTTGTCTTTCTTCTGTTGCCTCTCTGTAAAAATACTAAGGATAACTGCCAACCTTAAGGTTAGGGTTGCCAAGTAGCAATTACTCTTCAATTGTGAAAAAATCTTTTTCTACATTGTTTAGAAATTATTATTAAAATATGATATTAAACTTTGTCTCCTTTGTAAATGTTCCATAGAAAAATATTTATACAGCCAATGCATTAATGTTTATTGATATCATGCTACAATATAGCATGTTATTGGGATGCGATAAAGAGATGGAGGAAGAAAAAAGAAAACATACGATTCCTGATGACATCCCTATTATATGGGTTAACGTCGTCTAATCTTTTTTGTCACATCCATGCATCCAGGCCTTTCTGTTCTGTAGATTCTATATTTGATAATCCAAATGCACCTTGGATGTAATTCTCGATCATTTTTTTATACCAATTGAGATCAATCTCGTTAGTATTTTTCAACAGCTCAATAGGGTACATGTAATCAATGGGTTTTACCCCACTCTTGGATGGTTTTGTAATGCCCGGCAATGGTCGTTTTGTCACAACAAACTTCATTTTTATTCTACTTCTTATTGGTTGTTCAATAAGTTTTTCTAGGGCTACAGAGCGTTTACCAAATGTAGAGACACTTCCATCCTGGTTGAGCTTGTATCGTTTTGCTGGTTGAACAGATTGAATTAATGTTAAATCGTCAAGATCTACTTTTTTCAAATCCAGTGTTGATATTATCTCTTTTGTTTTTGTTGTTATACTATTTTTAATTGCTTTACGCGCTTCTTCTTCATCAGACCACGTTGGATTTTCTTTTAGCACTTCTATCATGATTTCTTTGAGAATTTTTCTAGCAATATTTGCCTTATCTGATCCTTTGAAGTTATTTCCCTTTGCAATCATCTCAAAATTTCCATTTTTACTGTCAAATATTAGATAGTTCTTATGTTTTACAAAAATCATGCCATCGTGAATTTCAGGTTCAAGCTCAAAATCAGGATAATTTAAATCCTTCTGCCATCGATTATTGCATTCTTCAATAGCACTTAACGCGACATCAGGTTTCGTTAGCCAATCCTTTTCATCCTTTGAAACTGATAAACCTAATGTCTTAGAAAACTCGGGAATGCTTCCAATAGAACGAGAACAACCCATATAGATACCATCAGTATTATGTGTAGGAATTAACCCATTTGCGCATACAAAATTATTATTGTCCTGAACAGAGATATCATAAACATATCCATCTTTTGGTTTAATTTCCCTAACTGATTTTGGTATGAGGCCGGTCAGGTCATTATAATTTTTAGACCGCAAATTATACTGTACAAACCGTAAATGATACGCTGACTTTTCTTTCCTATAATATACCGAAGGAAAACCGTATTGTAGATTTAAGCCGATGAGGGAAAGTCCTTCAACAAGTTTCCTACTTTTCGTATGCATTTCCAATAAAGGATTAACTCGCCGTTTTGTTTCATAATGTCCATCACCTTTGATATATTCATCTATGAATGCTTTTTGAACACTTTTATGTGAAGAAAGAATGTATGGGCTAACTTTTTTACCTTGACAGCCCCGGCCACAATCAAGTACAAATTTGAAAAGATATGCTGTGGAAGAATTTCCCTGAATCCTAAAGTTCTCTCCATTTTTATCAAAGCCACTACTGGTGACATTAAATTTTTTATTAAATTTTTTATCCAGAATTCTCTTTAACTTATCTAATGACTGAAAATTATGGCCACATACAAAAATATGTGCACCTTCTTTTGTCATCCCTTTTCTTTTTCTAATATAAAGCGATCCCTCTGCAACATATGCACCTAAGGCCCTTGCAAAATCTTCATCCAGATCATAAATAACAGGTATTTTGCCCTTACCATTGTATGAAGAAATAAACGATTTTTCAATATCTTTATCTTTTATAACTCCCTTCTCGTACAAAACAATTGCATCAGATATCTTCATTCTTATAAATTTACCAGGATTTACTTTACCTTTAGAGTTATTTCTTGATTGATGGTGCTTTAAAAATTTTTCAGTAGAATGGTTGATTGGAATATTTAACCAAATATTCAACTCATCATTAAATTTCAATAACGGCTGCAGTGAATTTATTTTTGTCTTCATACCATCATTATTATAATTTGAGATATGAGCAATATTTGTAAGTTTAGGATTTATCTTATCACATGGAAGTTCTTTTAACTCATCAGAAATAGTGTAAAGCGAATGATTCTTGGTAACAGAAATTTTTCCCCTCTGAGTTTGCACTTCAACTATATTTTTGTTGTAAGGATGACGTTTTACAAAATCGGCCTTTTTCCACTCACAAATACCATTTTTGGTAACAGAAAGACATTCTATGTCGTTAAGTTTTTTATATTCATGGTTACCTTTTCTATAGATATTGCTGTTGTGTTCTTCGAACAAATCCTTTATATCAAAGATTTTAATTAAATTATCTTCTTTTAGGATAATGCTCGTGTCTGAATCTACACTGTCACCATAAACAACACGAATGCCCTTATCTTTTAGATAATTCAAAGTATCATCAAGAATGGCCTGGCCCTTAGTTGTAATAGTTGCAGCACCCCACAAATTAAACTGTCTACCAGATACACCAGGGGCAGCTAAAATACCATGGGTGTTATGCAAGAGAATCCCACCATTAGTATCTATGAAATTCTCATTATTTTCAACACTAATATCATAAACATAATCTGAACTAGGATTTACAAATTCAATTTTTTTTGGTGGAATGGCATAACAATCGCCAAAAGACTCTTTCTTTCCTTTAAAATAACCAATCATTCTGGTATTATATAGTTCTCCATCGTTCCTAAAATGGGTATTTGTTTTCATACCAATTTGTTTTTGAAGAGTTATAATATCTTCATTTAAACAGCGGCTATTAGTAGTATATCTTCCAAATGGTACGGATGAAGGCATTTCTGTTTTAATATTTCCATCACCTTCCATATATGCCTTAAAAAACGCATTTTTTACAGATGCCGGTGAAGAAAGAATCTGATGCGGAACTTTTTTACTCCTACTATTAGTACCACAATCCAAAACTTCCTCCAATAAATAATCAATAACTTTTGCATGTAAAGATGAGACAAAAGTCGCAGCATCTTTTCTTCTGTCTAATGTGTAAACATTCAAACCAAATAGTTCCTTGGAGAAATTTTTAATCTTTTGGTGCATCTCTTCTGAAGCACTTGAAATTGTAATATAAAACTGAGGATTTCCTCTTACAAATTTTTTTGAAATATGTCCCTCAGAAACATAATAACCAACTAACTCAGCTAATCTTTCATCAACAGGAATGGTAACTGGAATTCTACTAGATCTCCTTCCATTGGAGCCAATAGTGATGTATTTCAAAAGATCATCAGGAATATCTAGATTTTTAATTTTATTCAAACTAATTTTTAGATATTGTGTGGAAGTATTATTTTTATAATTAATCGAAATTAGTTTATCTTTAATTCCGTTAAATAAGTCAAGATTTTCCCGATTAATATATGCATAAAACCCAGGTTGATTTATTTCTTCTATTAAATTTATTGTCTGTCTATTTTCGATATTGGGAATTTTTTTTGTATGAACCAACAATGTGTCCTCAGTAAGATTTCCTGCAGGCACCTCCTTTATTTTACCATTTTCAACTGTAAAAACACTATGATTTGGCGTAACAACAGTAAATCCACTTTTGGTTGTTATTTTAACTAATTTTCCATTCCATTTATGTCTAACTGCTTGCTTAACTCTTTTAATCTCAGCTTTCCCATCATTACTGATAGATATTGCTTCCCAGTCATCTTTAATATCGGCTATTTCAAAATTAGTACCATTTATCTTTTCTATGTGATATCCAAATTTTTTTATTGCCTCATCTGCAAATTCCCCAATTTTCATGTTTTTATAATTTCCATCAGGATCAACTAAGATAATCCGTTGAGAATAGTCTACGCTCCCTGCATTACGTGCTCCCTTAACACTCTGATACATCATTTTAAGATGTTGAAGCTCGGCTTTGTCATTTCTTTTTGAAGCTTCTTTAAGTTCTTTTTTAATCTTTGCAATCATACTCATAATGCCAGTCATTGCACAATTTACAACTCCTGGTTCACTGTCTATTTTTATCCCTAAAATAAATCCTTTATCTGCAAACGAGTCATCATCTGTAACTTTTCTCCAGTGCACATCTCTGCTATCCAAAAATTTCTGTGGAAGTTTTTTAAGCCAAATAAAATCATCAGGTTTCTCATCTCTTTTTGCGATCCTAACTGTATCAGCACCAACATTCATTGCTTTTAAA
>CAZYFW010000058.1:0-8867 GCA_964646685.1 uncultured Thermoplasmatales archaeon | reverse complement strand
GGGAACCTGTAATTCCTCTGGACTTGGTACTTACGTTACATTCGGCGATATGGTCACAAACTGCTCTGGCCAAATCATTATAATTTATGAGTTAACAGGTGGAACCATGGGTACCTGGACGTTCTCTTGAAGAAATAGAGTATTTAGAAGGTCAGTCCTAATTTTGGAACTTCTACACCAGTTCCCCTTTTTATCCTTCCAACAATTTTAATGTCAACAGAAGAATATTTTTTCAAAATGCCAATAGTTTCTTGAACGTCTTTTTCTGCGACAATGATGGCAAACCCCATGCCCATGTTAAATGTCTGGTACATTTCCTTATCGTCAATGTTTCCCTTTTCTTTTAGGAATTTAAAAATTGGCTGCGGTTCAAACGGATCCTCAATTGCAAACTTGACATTTTTGTTTAATCGTGGTAAGTTTCTCAATCCACTTCCTGTAATATGTGCTAGGCCATGCACCTTCACTTTTTTCAGCAATTCCACTATTTCCTTCACATAAATCTGTGTTGGTGTGAGAAAAACATCGCCAATGGTTTTTCCAGGATATAACCCATCAGGAAACTTATCGGTGTAAAACAGATCGGCATGCTGTACAACTTTTCTTGCAAGGGTATAACCATTGGAATGGATGCCACTGCTAGCCAATCCGATAATAACATCACCAAGAGCTATATCTTCACCGGTGACAATATCGCTTTTTTTGACATATGCAAGACACGTTCCTGCAAGATCAAAGCCATTAATAATTTCAGGAAGCGATGCAGTTTCTCCACCAATAATAGATATATTTGAGAGTTTTGCACCTTTGTCAAGACCTTTTCCAATTTCTTTTGTAATTTCCGGTTTCGGATCATCAATGGCTAGATAATCGACAAATGCCAACGGTTCTGCACCGACACAGATTGCATCATTTACATTCATTGCGATACAATCGATACCTACGGTATCCCACTTCTTGAGTTCGGAAGAAATTTCTACTTTACTCCCTACTCCGTCAGTACATAATACAAGAGCGTACTCGCCAAATTCTATCATTCCAGCATAATGTCCCCCTAGTGATTTGCCAATTCCTTTTCGCTGCGATTTGATACTTGAAAGCAATCCTTTTATTGCCTTTTCTTCCTTTAAAATGTCGACGCCACTTTTGGCATAAGTCATCTTCTTCAAAGTATCGCCCCGTTTTACACTGGCGAAAACACTATTGTTGTGATAAACTTTTTGAATGTACTTGACTTGTCATTATCTGTGAAAAAACTTTCAGATTTGGGGGAACGAAAAGCAATAGATCTTATCTCAAATCTGTTGTCAAAAGGAGATGTTGCTGTAGGCATTGGTGACGACTGTGCTGCATTAGAGTTCGGTGATGACTTTCTACTCGTTTCTACAGATATGATTACAGAAAAAACACATATTCCTGATGTCATGACACCATGGCAAATTGGATGGTTTATTGTTGCTATTAACCTCAGCGATATTGCTGCGAAAGGAGGGCAGCCACTTGGATTGGTATTATCTTTGGGATTGTCAAAAGATACAACAGAATTATTTTTGAAAGAGTTAATGAAGGGTGCAAACGACTGTGCAACTAAATACGGTACAACAATCATTGGAGGGGATACAAAAGAAAATTCACAAATAACGATATGTGGAACGGCATTTGGCACTGTCAGAGAAGACGAATTTATGAGTCGCAAAGGAGCAAAACCAGGAGACATTGTAGCTGTTACTGGAACGTTGGGCAAAGCAGGTGCAGGATATTTTGCATTGCAACATAAAGTGAAAGGCGAAATTCTTAAGGATTTATTAGAGCCACAACCAAGAATTGAAGAGGGACGATCTTTATCTAGGCAAAAAATCGTGACATCTTGTATGGATATCTCAGATGGTTTATCATCTTCTCTCTACCAATTGCAGGAATTAAACAAGGTTGGTTTTGAAATAAAGAAAGATTGCATTCCATTATCACCATCTTTACTCAATCTCGCTAAAAAACATACAGAGATGAATATCTATGAGTATGTATTGCATTTCGGTGGAGATTATGAGCTATTGTTGACAATGCCTCCAGCTGCATTTGAGCAAACAAGAGAAAAACTAACTGCTATTGGAACTGTAACAAAAGAACAAGATATCACTCTTATCGACGGAGCATCAAAAACTATCCTCAAAAACAAAGGATATGAACATTTCAAAGATTCAGACTTTTTTTAATCTATAGTTTTACCAATAAAATATATCTTATTTATGGTAAGACATGTTAAATAAACGTTTTAAATGATAAGCAACAGAAACAGTATATGGTATACTATGGATAAGCGAGTCATAGCGTTGATACTAGTCATCTCGGTGGCTGTGCCTTTATTTTCAGGCTGTATTGGAGAAGTAGATAGTAATGAGAAACCGTTGGTATCCATTGCCTATCCTCTAGACGGGACGACAGTTTCTAATATCGTTATGATTAGTGGTGAGGCTTCTGATCCAGATGGTGATGACGCGTTAGTATATATAGAGGTGAAGATAAATGATGAATGGAATATTGCAGATGGTACTACAAAGTGGAGTTATGAATGGCGGGCCTACGAGATTGACGATGGTTTGCATACTGTACATGTGCGTGCTTGGGACGGCACAGATCACTCAGAGGTTGAGGAAATAACTGTTCGTGTTGACAACCCTCAAAATGTTGAATCCGATGCACATCGATGGGCTATCTTTATCGGTGTCGCAAATTTCCCAGCGGACAATGAAAGCAAACTAGGCAATGGCGGGCTGATTTTTGCTGAAGAAGCAGCTAATTATCTGATAGAAGAATGTGGATATTCTACATCAAATATTATTATACTTTTTGATGATGGTTGGATACGCGAAGATAACGGTTATGGCGATCGAATACAAACACTCCAACAACGTTCCCATGATTTTGATATTATCTATGGAGGGGCAACTAAAGGGAATGTCTTGGCTGCAATAGACTATATCGCAGATCAATCTAACAAATATGATGACAGTGAGATATTTATTTGGATGTTTGGCCACGGATGCGGAGATTCTGATGATGAGTTAACAGGTGGAAAAATACTGGAAAGTAGTTCTGTATTTTTATGGGATGATACACTTGACGATCAAGAATTAGGTGGTGCTTTAGCCGATCTAAAATCAAAAGAAACGTGTGTCATTATTGATGCATGTTTTAGTGCAGGATTTGTAGATAAAACCATCTATAATTTCCCAGAATTCTTCCTCTTAAAATCTGGCATTCCTAAGTCTGGTAGAGTAGTGATGACTGGTGCTAGTAAATTTAGAGAAGGGTTTGCAAGTACAACTCACGGACCATTGTTTTCACTTTTGTGGTTTGAAGGAATAACAACTGGCAAAGCAGATGGATTTAAACCAGGCATCTTGAAAAGAGGAAAACCTTCACGGCTCAATCTTTTCAAAGACGGAAAAGTCTCTGTTGAAGAAGCATTTTATTATGCTAGTTATGTGTTGAGAACCGACAAAGCGTTTGAAGACTATGACACAATGGAGCCTCAAATTAATGATCAATACTCACATCGAGGCATATTGCGCAGTAAAGACGGGCTCTTTCTTGGTGAATAAAATTTAATACATCTATCTCATATTGATCTATTGTAATGAAGAGAGAGGCATCATTTTGGAAATCACTTAAAGATCAAAACGTTCAATGTCAGTTGTGCCCGCATCAATGTAAGATAAATAATGATAAACTTGGTATCTGCGGTGTTCGTAAGAATGAACAAGGTAAGCTATATACGCTGATTTACGGATCTTGTTCATCATCAGCTGCTGATCCTATAGAAAAGAAACCATTGTATCATTTTCATCCTGGAACTAAGGCATTTTCGTTAGGAACCGTCGGGTGCAATCTTAAATGCTTGCATTGTCAAAATTATAGTATTTCTACAGCCGATCCAGAGTTCCCATACTTAAAAGATATAACGCCAGAACAAGTAGTTGAACTGGCACAAGAACATGACTGTGAGGGCATTGCATGGACGTATAATGAGCCTACTATTTGGCATGAGTTTTCCTTTGATGCTTCGAAATTGGCGAAAAAAGCTGGTTTGTACACAGTATATGTTAGTAACGGCTACATCAACGAGGCGCCATTGAAAGAGGTTTCTCGCTATCTTGATGCAATTAATGTAGATATAAAGGCCTTTCAAGATGAATTTTATAAACATGTTTGTAAAGCACGATTAGAACCAGTGCTTAGCACTTGTGAACGAGCAAAAGAGTTTGGCATTCATTTAGAGTTAACGTATCTTGTTATCCCTGGAATGAATGATTCATTAGATGAAATAAAAAACTTTTGTAAATGGGCTCTTGAAAAGTTAAGTCCAGATACTCCTGTTCATTTCTCTCGTTTTCATCCTGATTATAAAATGACAAATGTTTCGGCAACTCCAATTGAGACATTATTGAAAATCTATAATCTTGCAAAAGAAACTGGATTATTGTATGTTTACTTGGGAAACGTATCTCCAGGTAGCTATGAGAATACTTACTGTCCATCATGTGGAACTCTTTGTATAGAACGGGAGGGCTATTCTATTCGTCTAACTGGCGTAAAAGACGGAATATGCGTGAAGTGCGGTGCGAAAATTCTTGTTAGTATATGATAAATATAAAAAACAAAAAATTTAATATAGGTATAATTATTTACTACATACATAAAAATTGTAAGTATATTGCAATAAAGGAAAAACTTAATAAAGCATTAAATATACTTATAATTATAGAAAAATAGAATTAAATATATAAAAAACAAGGGTGAACATATGAACATGAATTTAAGAAAAAGCGACAAAATAATAGCAATTGTGGGAGTTATTATATTAATTGTAGCTGGAATTGGTATAGCTCTTTATACATATGAGCCAGAGGCAGAAACAATAGCTGAGCCGGATGAGATGCTCTATTACCCTGTATTTACTGCAGAGTATGGAGAAATGATAATAAAAGAGATTGCTGAGAATAAGTATAGCGATACAGTTTCCATCACTGGATTATCACCTGGCTGCGTATTGACAAGTGTTGATTTTGAAATTTCTTGGCAGGACGACAATACAATCGGTCTCATTGACAAATTAAAAAGAGGGAAGGATACCTTAACAGCAGATTTTACCTATATGGGTGAAAAGAAAACTCACTCAAGTAAGGGGAGTGGAAGTCAGACTATTACATTCGATATTAACGATGTTCCATCTGTAGATTCTATTGAAGCAAATGATGAGACGGAAGCAAGAGAGCTTCTATACGAGATGCTTTCTGGAAAAAACGAAGCATCCTTTGATATTTCGGTGACTGTTGATACTGGAGAACCAATATGGAGACCTTTGAAACGCATGCGTGATAAAGGAGATGACTTTGAAATAAAAGTAACTTACAATTACTGTTACGTTGATATAGAACCAGAAGAACCAGAAGAACCAGATGAACCAATAGGAGAATCCTATAAAGGAATGGGTTACGGCCTTGGAAGAGACTGGTTTGGTGCAATATAAAAAATAAATTCTTAACTTTTTAAATCTTGAAGCGGAGGATAGCGCCAACTCCTCCAATACCTTCTATTTTTTTTCCTGCTTCATGCATTGTGTTTATAATTGTAAATTCACTGTTATTTTGCTTTGCAAGCCTTAGAAGATTTTCTCCTTTTTCGTTTCTAATCAGAACATCTGTAATAAGCAGCCTTTCTACTGCTCCATTCATTAAAGCGGTTTTTACCTCTTGTTCGCCGTAAGCTGCGAGTCCGTCTTTTTTTATCTCTCCTAATAGTTTTTCAACAAGACTTGTTTCAAACACTACCCTATTCTCTTTGGTTATTTGCTCGATTATACCTGTTTTAATCGCCTCTTGAACACCGTTCATGCCCGAGCTTCCAGTCCCATGCACAATGCATTTTTCAAAAAGCACGGGTTCCTTATCTTTTCCATGCTTTAAAAAATGCTCCTTTGTAAAACCAGGACCTACAACAACCAATGTTGAATCTTTTGTCTTGTTTGTTCTTGCAACAGATATAATATCACCGAAATACTCGTTTTCTGTGTCCTTACTTTCATACATTTTACCGGATCGTTTCGAATCGATATCTGCTATCCATTGTACTCCGCTTTGCCTTAGAATGGCTACTGTTGCAGTTTCTTCGTCAAGCGATACAAACGTTAGTATGGCTTGATTACTATGTTTAACAGCTTCGTCTATTCTCTGTAATTGATGGTCTTTCCATTGTTCCTTTATTATGGATAATCTATTCATTTTGTCTACATCGATATTAAGTGTGTGAAATGAACCAAGATCTTGTGGACCTTCCTCTATTGTTCCATGTACGCGCAGTCTATCTGAAAATTCATGAAAATTCACTTCTTCTACTCTGATTCCAAGTTTCATGCGTTTCTTTTCTGCTTTTTTGGAACGAATCTTATCATCCTTTTGTTCATTAGTTCTAAAGGTAACGGCACGTATTAGATCTCCTTCATCAACGATATTGTACAGATGCCATATATCATCAAGATTTTCAGGCATAAGTTTGATTTCGCCGTGTTTGAGATCTTTAAATATCACTTTCATATGCCAATCGCCCTAATGTAACTCCTACTGTTCCAACAACTGTTATGCCTCCCGGAGGAAGCGCTCGGTCAATCTGATCTGTAGAGACATTAAATGCCTTTGATAGTTTATGTGATATAACGCTTTTTTTCATATCGCCTGGAGCTAAAACGACATATTCTCGAGTTCTTTTTTTCACTGCATCTACAGGACCACCCATAATCTTTATTGTATCTTCTACTGTTATTTTACCAACTGCCAGTTCTAATTTACATCGATAGTAATTCCTTTTCCCACGGATAACAAATGCTCCTTTTGGAAGAAATTCCCCACTTTGTGGAGTTTTGCTAACTTGTTCAGGTAGAACCCAATATGCTTGAGATTCAGCAAATTGCTTCCAAGCTTTGGAGTAGCTGGCCGCAAAAATGCAAGCCTCTTCCAATGTTTTTTCTGATATTGGCATGTTCTTATCGTCAATATCGCTATTTCTTATTATGCAACTTGGTGCACCTTGAACATCGGCATGGGCATACCTACATCCCTCTTTTAGATACTTCTTGACAACAAGGTCGTTACCCTTTGCATCTTTTCCAGCGACAACAATATTTCCATCACTTGATATGAACCACCGGAACCGTTCAAACCAAAAAGTCTTTCCAGTTGCTACTGTCTTTTTTTCTTTCTTTTGTTCTTCAACTTCTTTCTTTTTCATGATTTCTAATTCGCTTTTAGTTTTCTCGATAGAATCCTGTGTGCCAGCAAGTTTGTTTCGTAATCTTTTATTGTCATCATAGGCTTTCTCTGCATTCTTAGCTACAGTTTTCCGGAAATCAAGTTTTACTTCAGAAACAATGCCATTGGTATCTTTAAGATAGACTTTAAGAGTATTTCCCACAGGGTCGAATTCCTTGACTATTTCAATATCGTTGATTTTTTCGATACCATCCTCTTTTTCCTTTTGTTGTAGCAATTCATTTATTTTTTGTAGCAATTTTTCGCATTGTTGAAAACTCAGATAGATAAGGTCTCCTTCGATCTTTTTTCTCTCTATCTTTTTCTGCAATTCTTCAACAGTTTCCTCCTGTTGTATAAGTTGTCTTTGGAGTTTCCCAATTTTTTCTTCTATTTTGCTTGGTTTTTGTTTTTTTGACTTTTTAACATCGATAAACTGTTCTAACGCCCTTGTAAAACTACCTATTTCTTTGCTATCAAAATGATCGTAGCTTTTGAATTTAAAGGGTAGTAAATCCATGATTTTTCCATCTTTTTCAATGAGTGTCGGTTGTAATTTTTTGTTCTTAAACAATTCTAAAAATTCGGATAATGCATCAAAAACATTTCCGATATCTTGTTTACTTAAATCGTTTATTTTAATATTCTTACTGATGTTTGCTCTTGTACAGATCTCTTCTGCTATCGGTCCACTGAGATTGACGTTAACTGCTAAAGTCCGTACCAAATCTGCTTTACTGTTTTTTAGTATAGTAGCAAATTCCTCTTTTGTCATATTAAAAGGATTTATCTGGGAAGGTGGAGGCATGTATAGTTCCTTGCTTCTTACTTTTCGATGTGCCCACTGTTGGGAAATAAGAGGGTAAATGATTTTTCCGTCTGGACTTACTAGAATAATATTCCCATTTGAGAAGAATTCAAAGACTATCGTGTATTCTCCTTCTTTTTTGCTTATATTTAGCTTTATTATTCTGTCAAACTCATGCTGTGTTACTGAAGTAATTATTCCATTAAGCAGGTATTTTCGTAATGTCATTGCAAAAGTTGTAGGTTTTAACGGGATGTCAAACTGTTTTTGTGTTAAACATATAAGATCACCATTTCTGATAAATATAGATTCTTTTTGCTTAGTTGTAATATTCTTTAATCTAATGAGTAACTCGTCACGAGTCAATTGATATATCTTATCTATGTGACTCTCGGTTAGTTCCTGTAACTCTGAGACGATGACATAGATATCAAATGATGATAGTTGTCGTTGCATTTCTCTGTGCTATATCTATTCTATTATTAAAAAGAATGTCATGTTAAATAGTTTTTATAAAAGAAAAAAGAGAGGAGGGAGGAGAGGGGATGGGAGGAATCGGATGAATCTTAAAATAATGGCAGAAATGCCAGACCGGCCGGGGTGCTGGCATGTCCCCCGCATTTCACGTCATTCTAATATCATGAAGGTTGATTCTCCTTTATATATGTGAAATGGGGGTCATTGAAAGTATTCATTGGCTTTGTCTCAAAAGTTAAATAATGTTTTTGTATTTCATACTACATTGGATGGGATGT
>CAZYFW010000057.1:0-8881 GCA_964646685.1 uncultured Thermoplasmatales archaeon | reverse complement strand
AGAGACACAGAAATACTTAATAAAAGAATTGTTCCTAAAATTTCAGATACACCCCAACAACTAATCTTTAATTTTTTTATCATATTAAACATCCCATTTTAAGTTCAGAAATAGGTGTTTTGACCTCTTCTTATAATTATCTTTGTTCTTTGGAGTATATAAATATTTACATGAAATTATAAAAATTCCTTATAAAATTTATATTTTTAATGAAATTTTAAAAAATTCAAACTAGCAAAATATAAGTATTTCCTTCTTTATTGCAACCAACTAATTTATGGCCCGAGTAGTGTAGCTTGGTAACATATGGGACTGTGGATCCTCTGTGGCGGGTTCAAATCCCGCCTCGGGCCTTGCGCCTTAATTAACTTAAAAGTAGACAACTATCTAATAGTAAATAAGTTTAAAAATATTGAAATATTTAAACCAAGAGACTGAAAAAATAGCGGGTTTTAAACTCAGACACCAATTCCCGATTCAGACGTGACATTATGAAGCGTAATGATAAACCAGTAAAGTCGAATAGACAAAATGTGTATTTTTATTGTTTTTAGGACCTAGTCCACTATATCTTTGATTGGTTCTTTTAGAATACAACTTTCACCACAACTTGCAACATAGTCAGCATCAACAGTTACATTGTCTTTATATAAATCAGAGTACATTGTAATTGATAGGAGCCTATTTGTCTTCTTAGAACGTTTAATACTTTTAATTTCGCCAACGCTTTTCCCTGTTGAATCATAAACAGTGTGACCTACGATGTCATCAATTGGAGTTATTTTTAGAATTGCACCTTGTTCTGTTATTGTTTTGATATAATTTTTTCCAAAATATTGGTCTATTTTGAATAATCCGGTATCAACCTCGATGCCTTCAATTGTTAAATCTTTTGGGTCGATTCTTATTGTCCTTATTTTTCCTATAATTTTTCCATCGTTGGTTAATACTTTTTTTCCAATGATCTCTCTAATATCTGGAGCGTCGTTTAGTGATAAACTTTTATGTTTTATCTCTTTCATATTCATATTTGGGCCTCCCCAATATTTTATAATAGTTATGAATAACGGGTTATTAAAACAATGCACAGGCAATAATTGCGATAAGTTGTAATGTGCAGCGCCCGCCTCGGGCCTACATCCTTAGCCCATAAAGAGTTAGGAGAAAGCAGAAAGATATTTTAGGTTGTATTAGGTTTATTAAGAGGGCTTTATGAAAGAAAAAGAAGTTAAAAAAATTGTCAAAAAACGTTACAGCGAAGTGGCTAAAAAGAACAGTTGCTGTTGCGGCAGTACATGTAGTTCAATAAGTGATGAAGATATTGCCAAATCTATTTGTTATTCCGACGACGAAATTAATATTGTCCCTGATGCCAATCTCGGTCTCGGCTGTGGCAATCCAACTGCACTTGCAAACATAAAAGATGGAGATGTTGTTTTAGATTTGGGCTCTGGTGCTGGTTTTGATGCTTTTCTTGCTTCAAAAAAAGTAGGTCAATTTGGAAAAATAATTGGCGTAGACATGACTGAAGAAATGGTCGAAAAGGCTAGGGAAATTGCCAAAAAATATGGTTATAAGAACGTAGAATTTAGGTTGGGAGATATTGAAAATTTACCTGTTAAAGATGAGTCTATCGACATTATCATAAGTAATTGTGTTATCAATCTTGCTCCAGATAAACTTAAGGTTTTTAAAGAAGCATATAGAGTGCTAAAAAGAGGCGGAAGAATGTATGTTTCAGACATTGTTTTATTGGAAGAACTTACCGAAGAACAAAGAAATAACGAAGAACTAATATCAGGATGTGTGGGTGGGGCATTGTTAAAAGAGGACTATCTAAAAAAATTAAGAGATGCCGGTTTCATTGTAAAGGTCATATCAGAAAATTATGAAATAAGCAAAAAACAGTATCAAGGGATTCCTCTTGAAAGCCTTGGGGTTGAAGCACGTCGTTCTTAGAAAAATCTATTGATAAACAAAGATGAAATCTTCCATTTTGCCATCATCATAATAAACGATGGCTTTGTCAACATAGATTGCCCTATTTGTTAGGATGTAAATCGGATTCGATGCAAGTGATTCAGCAGTTGTGTTCCATTTGTCATCCAGATAACCTTTTGCTGTATTAGACACAGGATCTGAAACATTTCCAGAGTTGCCAAAGATATTTTTTAAATGATCATGCAACTCTGCTCCACTAATCCAAAGAGAGTTGTGGTCTTGCGGCCAGGGCCTAACCAAAAATCGTTCTTTAGCAGATAGCTCATTATTCCAATTTCCTTGTGTTTTGACGACAAGATATTCGGTAGAAATACTAACATTGTAATCATAACCCATATCTGGGAAATAAAAGCTCGTCGTATTTTCAAAGAATCTCGCATCCATTCCTTCAACTATGGTCGAGAAACTAGTAGCCATATTTGTTAACTCGGCATTCTTCTGCCAATCGTTCTGAAATACCATCGAAAATATTGCTGCTATTAGGACGCCTGCTGCAATAATAAGACCAATCTGGGAAAGAGTCAATGCCATAAATCCATGATCATTCTTAGTAAATCTTAACATATGTCCTCCCATCAACCTTATCAAGCTCAAGAGTGACATCATAAATTCCTTGATAGAAAACTGCAATTTCATTAATGTTATCACTTGAAAATCTCACAGACGAATGTGCTGTTGAGATACGGCCATCATTCATGACAAAATAATAACTATTGCTAGTATTCTCTTTAAACGTAAGATCAGTGGGCTCAGCAATACCGTTTTGTGGAAGGTCCCCAAAGACAAGATATTTCATAGAAGAGGAAAACTCAACATGCACAGTAATCAATGTTCCGTTATCAGCGTACGCAAACATATTTTCAGCCTCTGAAATGATTGTCTCGATCTCGGAGTTAACCTGGTGAAATTGAGCATCTAGCCAGACGTTATAAATTGAAAGAGAAAATACAGCAAGAATGACAGAAGCAACAATGATGGCAACCATGAGATACATAGGAAGACCAACCACTGCTTTTTCATCAGATATCATGCTGCTGTTCTCCGCGTAAAAATTAATTATATAATCATTATAAAAATTGCTAAATATTTAAATAAGTATCTATCGATAAGAACATGAGATGAAGGGATTGATTCAACGGATAAAAAGAAAGAGCGTATCTTTTATCAAAAATGAAAACGCCGTTCTTGGATTGCCAATGAGGTTAACCGTATCAATTATCATTGGTACCATAGCACTTGCTGCAATATTATCCTATATTTTGAACCCGTGTATTTTTCCTGGCAGTATGGTGGTATCTATCAGTCCAATGGTTAGTACTGTTTCCGCAGATGCTCCGACTGAAATAAACCTAACAATCTACGTAAATGAAATTGATGGACGTCAGATAAAAGATGCAATCGTCATCATTAAAGGATTAAATGGAGCGGGTTCAAACAATACAAACGAAAACGGAAAAACAACGATACAAATAGCAGTTGAGCTTGAAGAAGGACAATATGAAGGATATCTTGATGTATCAGTTAAAGCCTCATGCCATGAATCATTTTCACAAAAAGATATGATTAAAATTGTAAAAGAATCATGAGCGATCTTTTATCTCAATAGTTTTTTAATTGGCTTCATTTTTTTGAAGGGTTTTGCAATAATAGAACCTAAATTAAGCGTTTTAAAAACTGCTGATCCAATAAGAACCAATCCCACAATAAATAAAAACAAAGGAGAAAGAATAATGTCTTTTTGACCAATTATTACCAAAATGGCAAGCGTGAATGCAAGTACGCCACCGATAATACCAGTTAACTCTATTGGGATTTCCATCCTTCCGAGTTTCATTACAGGGGGCTCTCTTCGTTCAATGCTTTCTATCCTATTAGTAATATCTTCCAAGGCTGTAAAGTCTTGATGATGGTCGTTCTTCATTTCTTCAGTTATATCTGAGATAGAAGTGCGTAAGTCATCCATACTTTCTTTTAGTGAGGCCAGTTCTGTTTGTTGTGCTATCAACTCTTCTTGCATGATAGCAAATTCATTATCAAGAAGTTTTGATACCTCTTCGATGGACTCTCCCTGCGTTTCTTCTTTTAAATGCTCAAAAATCTTTTCGATGGGGCCCCCTACATTAGGATCAGACGATGAAATGTAGGTTCCGTCGGATTTTCTTTTTGATAGTCGCTTTTCTACTGCAGAAAGTCTAGAGCCTAAACTACTGCTTGTTTGTTCTAATTTTCTTATCCAACTTCTAAACGATTGAATTGTATCTTCTGAAGGAATGGCTTCCTTTTTCGATTTCTTTTTCGTTGTTTTACTTTTCCTTTTATCAACAAGCATGGTTCAACGCTCTTCCATTTTATAACAATGGCAATATCTAACTTAATCTCACAATTGATACTGCTTGAACATCTTCAAAATCTTCAAATCCTGTCGCTTTTACAGTTAGCTTCATGTATGCCTCATTGACATTTGCATTTAGTGTTGGAGAAAAACTTGGCAACGTAACAGTTCCATCATTACCAGTAGTTCCTTCCACTGCAGCACCGGCACCAACAAGCGTGACTGTTGCCCCAGAAATAGGATCTGCCCGTTCATCATTTGTCGTAACAGTTATTACAACTTGATATGAATTTGCAAAGGTAAAGGCACCTGCATCTCCTGCAGTCTCAGCAATAAGTGCATTATCAGTTACTTGAGCACTCATCGTCCTTGTTCCTTGCGGAATCATAAAGATGACAGCTGCAATCACGGCTACTGCTACGATCATCACAATAATCAGATACATAGGTAAGCCTAACACCTGCCCCTCAGTGTTCTTTCTAAAACAACATCTTCCTCTCATTATTTTGTCCCCCATAAAATACAAAATAAATTTGTATTCACTAAAATATATAACAAATTCACTTATAAAAGTTATTGTATTTATTTAAAAGAATTTAACAAAACTACTGTTTTCCCATTTTACAACTACTACAAACACTATGTTGACGGTCATAACATTGATTACAAACTATTCTACCACACAAATGGCAGGTGAACATGGCGCCTGGTTTACCACAAATGCTACATAATCCCATAAGATCCAAAATTATCCCCCACCAAGATGAATCAATTTCTTCTTCAATCCGTCTAAAGAAAGGTTGGTTACAACTAATGGAATGTTTTCGCGCTCGGCTAATTTAATTGCAAGGACATCAACAGATCCTGGTTTATGATAGACGACGATTGATGGTTTGACAGGATGAACACGAACAGCAATCATTGGACTTCGTCCGTATTTTATTCCAGTGAAAACCAACGCTCTCTCTGTACTCCATCCATAAAGGCGTGCATAATCTGTAGAGTTGATGGTCTCGATTGTCTTCACACCATCAACAAGTGTAAACCCCTTTACATTTGTCTTCAACCCTACTTTTTTAGAAGTCAAGACATTGCCTCCAATCTCCTTAATGAAAACACTGCAAGGGATAGCAAATGGATAGTCTATCATCTCAAGAATTCCTTCGCGTGAATCAATCATGGAATCGTATTGATGTAAAATCTTCCCACCACGACCTGCATCAATCTCTATGAAACTATCAATGATTTTTTTCACCGTTTGTATGCCAGGGGATTTTCTTCGTCCAGATTCATAGTCGCTAATGACACTCGGAGATATATCCAGATATGTTGCTAAATCAGTCTGACTAATATTGAAAACATCTCGCCATTTACGAATTGTTTGACCGGGATTTGGACTAAAGGTAATTTCACCGGCTATTTTTTCTGATAAAGCATTTTTAATATTCATTTTTACCTTGCAAGTTTAAATTTATAACCATAATATATTGCACCCATATACCCATCTTCTTGTATCTTTCTAAACGTAGATTCCACTCTAGAACCAATTTTTATATCATCAATCTTGCAATCTACAATTTGGGCAGTTAAATGTGGTCCTTCATCGAGCTCAATAATTGCAATTGGATAAGGCGCTTGTCCCTCAAATTGATCAGGGGCATCATGAATAATAGAATAAGTAACTATCTTTCCTTTTCCTTTGAGTTTCTTTGTCTCCATCTTGTCAATACTTTTACGTCGACAGAAAGGACATGATTCACGTGGCGGGAAGTAAAACTTTTTACAGACGCCGCATTGATTTCCAATTATACTATAACGTTGTGGTATCTCTCTCCAAAATCGAGGTACTGCTCTGTTTTCCATATCACATCGCCTCCAATATATGTATAACACATGACGCGCCCGTACCACCAATATTATGAGTAAGTCCAATCCTTGCATCTTTTATTTGCCTTCGATCCGCTGTGCCTTGAAGTTGTTTAACAATTTCAGCGATTTGTGCAACTCCTGTTGCTCCTATAGGGTGTCCTTTTGCTTTCAAACCACCACTTGTATTAACCGGAATTTCTCCATCTAATGTTGTAATCTTGTTTTCAATAGCTTTTCCACCTTCCCCTTTCTTTACAAAGCCAAGATCTTCTACAGCCAGGATTTCTGCAATAGTGAAACAATCATGTACCTCTGCCACATCAATATCTTTGGGTTTTAAATTCGCCTGTTTATACGCCATCTTTGCTGCATAAACTGTAGAATCAAAGGTACAAATTTCTCTTCGCCCGTGGAGAGCAAGCGTATCCGAAGCCTGGCCTGATGCAATAATTTTCACTGGATTATCAATGTATTTTTTTGCTTTTTCAGCTGCACAAAGAACCACTGTAGCAGCACCATCACTGACTGGAGAGCAATCCAACATTCCAAGTGGATAAGCCACAGGCGGAGCGTTAATCACTGCATCTATTGATATTTCTCGTTTAAATTGAGCATTTGGATTAAGTGCACCATTTGCATGATTCTTTACTGCAACTTGAGCAAGTTGTTCCCTTGTTGTACCATAATCGTTCATATGTTTTGTTGCAATCATTGCATACAATCCAGGAAATATTGCACCGAAAAATGCTTCCCATTCCTGGTCTGCAACGGTTGCCAATGTATTGGTAGCTTCATTTCCTACAACATCAGTCATCTTTTCAATACCACCAACGACAACGATATCATTGATACCTGATGCAACTGAGAAGTATCCCTGACGAACTGCAAGACCTCCGGAGGCACATGCGCTTTCTATTCGAGTAGATGGAATGTGTAGATGGGAGAAACCTGAGCAATCTGCAACCAATGCACCTACATGCTCCTGACCGATAAATCTTCCTGAACCCATTGACCCAACATACAATGCATCGATCTCTGTCCCAGAAACTCCTGCCTCAAGTATAGCTTTAGCTCCTGATTCCGTGATTAATTGACGGAATGATTTATCCCAAAGTTCACCAAATTTTGTTACTCCTGTTCCAATAACAGCAACATCTCTCATTCTTATCACTCCCAATACAATAAATCCCTATATTTTGCATAGGTTGAATAATCAATATACTCTTTATTTTCTACAAATTGAGAAACCAATGGGGCTTTTTTGCGAGAAAATTCCGAAATCTGATCAGTTACAGTAATATCAAACGAATCGCTCCCTGCACCAGATCCATAGCTTGAAAGAAATACTCTGTCCCCTGGCTTTGCAACGTCAAGAACCGATGCAAGACCAATCATTGATGCTCCAGAATACGTATTTCCAATCATGGGACATAATAACCCCTGTTGGACTTGTTCTTTTGAAAAACCGAGCATTTTAGCCACTTTAAGAGGAAATTTACCATTAGGTTGATGGAATACTGCATAGGTGTAATCATCTGGTTTTGTGCCTATACGTTCCATAAGATGGGTAGAACTACTTGTGACATGTTTGAAATAGGCAGGAGCTCCAGTAAATCTTCCACCATGTGCAGGGTATTTACGTCCTTCTCTACGCCAGAAATCTGGTGTATCAGTAGTGTATGAATATGTATCATTAATCGTTGCAATTACTTTGTCTTTTCCGACAATAAATGCCGCTCCTCCTGCACTTGCAGCATATTCTAATGCATCACCCGGCGAAGCTTGTGATGTGTCTGCCCCTATTGCAAGTCCATAGGTTATCATTTCTGCTTTAACCATCGCCATACAGGATTGAATAGCTGCAGTTCCTGCTTTACAAGCAAACTCATAATCAGCAACCATTAGATCAGGGGTTGCTCCAATAGCCTCACCCACAATAGTTCCAGTGGGTTTCACTGCATATGGATGTGACTCGCTTCCAACATAAACTGCACCTATATCTTGTGGATCAATATTACATCGTGCAAGGGCTGCTCGTGCTGCTTCTACACTAATAGTTGCAACATCCTGATCTAGTGAAGGTACTGATTTCTCGATGATTCCTAGACCTTCAACAATAGTCTTAGGATCTTTTCCCCATGCTAACGCAATATCTGATGATTTTATCCTAAACCTGGGGATGTGGGCCCCATAGCTAACAATACCTACTCGTTTCATGATTAATACCTAGTTGACAGAAAAAAAGAAGGGATATTTATAATTGCCGATTATTTTTTCGTCTATTAACGAACGTATAAAAATATTACAAGGTGATTTTTTTCCCTTGTTTCAAGGCCTCGACGGACTCATCGGCAATCTCACCCAATTTTTCTTTATCCATCACTGCCTTACGAGCACGGACGTTTTGCTCTTTGATGGCATTTTTGGCTTCGGTCCATAGTTTGCGCCGCTCGTCTTTAATAGCAATGATCTTGGATCGCATCTCAAAAGCTTTATCATGAACCTTTTGAGCCTCTTTTCTGATCTCAACATATTGCTCGTGTTTTTTATTAGCCTCAGAAATGGAAACAGAAAGTTCTTTGACTAGTTTCATGTATTCTTTATGTTTCTTCTGATTTCCATCATAGTACTCTTGAACCTTCTTATGCTCCTCATCGGCTTTCTTGAAAAGTTCGTCAA
>CAZYFW010000056.1:0-9024 GCA_964646685.1 uncultured Thermoplasmatales archaeon | reverse complement strand
CCATTTCAATTTTCAATAGCTATGAGTTTTATAAAGGAAGAAAAACCTATGCTGAAATAGGCGGATGTTACTATGCTGCACGTCTTGCGGTAAATGAGATATTAAACAATGAGCGTCGTCAAGCAGGAGCAGTAATTTTAAGAGAGGCTCATCCCGGATACATTATGCCTATCGGTGTCTGGAATGTACGCGAAAGCGTAAGAAAGGCTTTGAAAGAACCTTATCGTAAATTTGATACTTTGGACCAAGCCTTGATTTATATTGCCGAAAAAATGGACATCCCATTGCGAAGATGGATACGAAATAGTGCAGTTCTTAAAAATCAATTATATCAGAAAAGAATTGAGGACTTTTAGTATGAAAATAACTGAGGCAAAATGTAAAACTGCTCTTTCGAAATCCAATCTACCTGGGCTAGATTATTCACTAAATCCGTATCGCGGCTGTCAACATGCATGTGCTTATTGTTACGTTCCAAATGTTTTACGAATTCCAAGAGATAGTTGGGGAACTTTTGTTGACGTGAAAACCAATATTCCTATCATTCTTGCTAATGAATTAAAAAAGAAAAAACCAGGTGTTGTTGGTATTTCAACTGTTACTGATCCATATCAACCCATTGAAAAGAAGTACAAACTCACAAGATATTGTCTAGAACAACTTTTAATTCATGATTTCCCAGTTTGCATTCAAACTAAATCAAATTTAGCCATCAGAGATATCGATATAATTTCAAAGTTTTCTAATGCAGAAGTAATGATAAGCATTGCAACGCTAAATGATGATGAAAGAAAATTACTGGAGCCAAATTCTTCTTCTATAAAAGATCGTCTCAACATCCTTCAAAAATTTTCAGATGCCGGCATAGAATCCAGTGTGTTTTTTGGACCCATATATCCAACAATTAAAATTGAAGATATTCCAGTTATAATTGATACTTTTGTTCAACATGGAGCAACGGAAATAATGATGGATAAGCTAAACCTTAAACCAGGGATCTGGAAGAACATTGAATCGGCGCTCGATAAAAATCTTAACATTCTTGACATTTTTTCGAAAAAACTATTCGAAGATGAAGGCCACTTTACTAAAATTAAAGATGATATGAAAGAACTTAGTAGAAGAAAAAATGTACATATTGTTAATGCATTTTGACATTTTGATTTTTTTTTTATCAGCATAATTTTAAGTATAAGGAGTGCATTAACCGAAAAATCATCTTAATACGTTCATATGGATATAACGTGATAATATGGCAAAAGCTAGATCAAGAACTGCAGCAAGAAAAGTCAAAGATCGATGGAAAGCAAAAGCTTGGTATGACATTCAAGCACCGCCATCATTTGATAATGTTACTGTAGCTGATACTTTAGCAGATAATCCGGATGATCTTATAAATAGAGTAACTGAAGTATCTCTCCAGGATTTAACAAATGATTTTAGGAAGTCCCATATCAAACTATATTTTAAAGTTCATAAGGTAGAAGAGACGACTGCGTACACACAGTTTACCGGTCACACTTTAACCTCAGATTATCTTAGAAGGATGATACGAAGGAGAAGGTCAAAAATCGATGGTGTATATAATGTTTCAACAAGAGACGGGGCAACAATAAGGGTGAAACCTTTTGCTACTACAGATAAACGGGTACAGAATTCTCAGCGAAAAGTTGTTAGAGAAGCAATGAAAAAAACGATTACCGATCAGGCAAAAGTATGTACGCTAGCCGAACTTGTTAACCATATTCTTGATGGAAAGACTGGTAGTGATATTTATAAAAATTGTAAGAAATTATATCCAGTAAAACGTGTTGAGATTTTTAAGACAGAAGTAATATTGCAACCAACTATTATGATCGAAGAGAAGAAATCGTCAAAGAAAGAGGAAAAAGAAGAACCAACCGAACCAGAGACGACAAAAAAGAAAACAACAAAGAAAAAAGATAAAACCGGAGAGGTCAAAGAACCGGAGACAAAAGAAGAGAAATCAAAAGAACCTAAAGAGAAGAAGCCAACAAAGAAACCAGCAAAAAAAACTGCTAAAAAAGCAGAGAAAAAAGAACCAAAAAAAGCACTCAAGAAAACCGAAAAGAAAACCGCAAAAGCAAAGACTACTACAAAGAAAAAAACAACTGCAAAAAAGACAACTACAAAGAAAACCAAAAAATCAGCAAAATAAAACCTCTTTTAAATAATCTTTTTATATATTTACATTTATACTACTGTATAGTAACATGAAACGATTGGGCACAATACTGTTTGTTATCTTTACGATTATTTTGTTTCTGAATCTTACAGTATCTGACAGTATAAAGGCATGTAAAGATATCGTTGCTTGTGGTGATGCAACTGCTGGAGATTATAATCTTCTTTTGAAAGTGAGAGATCCAAGCCGGTCAGGATTACAAGTTCTATGTATTGTTCCAGAGGCGTACGAATATACATATCGCCACCCATGGACTGGAAAGGATATGAAATTTGAAACAAAGTACAAGTTCATTGGAGTTGTTACTGAAGGAGATGCCATTCCAAACATTGTAAAAGCAGGAATGACTCTAAGTCATGCAGGAATTGCCTATGCTGATTCAGATACAGGTTCAAGATGGATAAATCCTACAAGGAATGCTTGGGATGATTTTGATTGGATTCGTTATGCATGTCAAACTGCAAACACCGAGGATGAAGCTGTTCAGCTTTTAACGGAGGATTCAGTTAAAAAGATGCATGCAACTGGTGTATCTGAAAACTTGTTTGTGGTAGGCCCTGATAAAGGCTTTGTTGTCGAGGGTGATGCTTTTCATTATAAGGTTGAGGAAATCATTAATGGCGTCTCTGTGAGGCATAATTACCCCACGTTACTATGGAATACTCAGCGTTTGAAACTTTTTCCAATTTCGAGATCTTTTGATACAGTTGTTGAAAAATCTGTTAGAAAAATGGGAGTTGTAAGATTAGGTTCTATTTATGGTGTTAGAGCTGTTGAAATCGGAGAGGATTATGTTGATGTAAAACCTGTTGGAATGCTTCATACGTTGAAAACAAACAATGTTGGTGTTGTTACCAAAATAAAACTTGGTGAGCGGGAATCTGTAGGTGAGTTTAGTGTTAAACTTGTTGAGATAAATGGTAACAAAGCAAAGCTTTCGGTTTGTAATATTTACAAAGCCTGGGAAGATGAAATGATGAAGTACATCCAGCCCAAATATGGTAGTATAACAGTTAATGATATGATCGATTGGTCACGACTTACTTCTGAAGACCTCAATGGTCTAAGAGGTATGAGTCAAAGCAGTAGAGAATATGAAGCAGTATCAATCTATAAAATTCCAAAATATGACTATGAAGAACTGAGCATGGGCTGGTTTTCACCGAATCATGCTCGCTCATCCATTTATGTTCCGTTTCATATCTGCGATACAGAAATTTATGATCCTTATGAAACAGGAGAAGCAGCAGCATTATCATTGGATTTATTGGATGCTTATGGACATGATGTGTTGACCCCATATTTTAGCAATGTGGAAGAAGTATTTCTTCACGAAATTGAAGTTGCTGAAGATATTTCAACGGAAATAATCTCAGATCATGAAAAACTATCTTCGTTTTTCAACATTGTTGACATGGGGATGCAGAGACAAGCATTGTTGACAGAGCAACTATGGTTGGAATTGAACCAAACATCAAGTCAACCATTGATGGATGTTGTTGGTAGTTTGTGGAAACACAACTATTCGACATCGCTTAAATCAATGAATTCTACAATACACGATATTCAAGAATTGTCTACATCGACTGTTTTTATCGATGCAATCGGCGATATCGCTCAGGATATCTGCCAATCGAGAATTGATGTTGCACGCATACTTGAAATGTCTACCGAAAAAGCAGAGCAAGAATATCAAACTGGAAAAACCCTATTTGATCAAGGAAAATATTCATCAGCGTTTTCGCACCTTGAACGATCGTTTGAATATGCAGACATGGCAATCAAAGGAAGCGCTCCCGTATCTTTAGATGGCAGAATGCTAGAAGATGAGCAACTAGATTTTCCAGTTCAGGTCATGATTATACTTTTGATGATTGGTGTGATTTTTGTAATATGGGCATTTAGGCCAAAGTAAGATTTATTAAAAACATTTAAAAAAACGCTACTATTAGACCAAATGGGGTTTATTTGAGTCAAACTAGAGATATCGTAATTATCGGTTGTGGTGCGGGCGGTGGTACGGCTGCACAGTTTGCACGAAAAACGGATAGGAAAGCAAACATTACTATTTTTGAAAAAGGCAAATATCCCCAGTATTCTAAATGTGGACTCCCATATGCAATTTCTGGAATTATTCCCAAAATAAGCGATCTCGTTGAATTTTCTGAAGAATGGTTCAAGAAGGCAAAAATTGATCTTTTACTTGAGACAACAATTGAAAAAATTGATACCGTTAAAAAAATTGTTTTTGCAAAAAAAGGAAATGATGTGATTGAAAAACCATACAGTTCATTGATTATATCCACAGGTGCGAAACCATTTATTCCGCCTATTGAAAATGTTGATGTGGAAGGTGTTTTTGTTGTTAGGACTATTGATGATGCTGAAAAAATTTCTTCTTTCGTGAAAAAAGGCGGAAATGCAACTATTGTTGGAGCCGGTCTTATCGGTCTTGAAATGGCCGACAACCTTAGAAAAAAAGGCATGAAAATAACAGTTTTGGAGGCTTTACCTACGATTCTTGCAAATACTCTTGACGAGGATATGGCAGAAATTGTTGCAAATCAAATTCCAGATGACGTAAATGCTTTAACAAATCATCTCGCTGTAAAAGTAGAATCAACTGACGGAAAAATTAGCAAGGTTGTTATTAAAAATAAAGAATCCGGTCAGGAAAAAACAATCGATACCGATCTTTTAGTAATAGCTACGGGTACAAAACCTGATGTTGATCTTGCAAAAAGTATTGGTTGCAAAATAGGCGAGTCTGGTGGCATTGTTGTAAATAAAAGATGTGAGACGAGTGTAAAAGATGTTTATGCTGTTGGCGATTGCACTGAGTTTTTGGATTTTATAACTGCCAATGCATCCCTGGTTGGTCTTGGTAGTGTTGTTGTTCGTCAGGGTGTTGCCTCCGGTGTTAATGCCGCTGGTGGAGATTATGAACTTCCTAAAGGTGTTTTGAATACCTCTACTTCTGAGTTTTTTGGTGTTGAAATTGCATCAGTTGGACTAACAATAAAAAATGTTGAAAGTAGTTTTTCTGTTGTCACTGGTCGCTTTAATGGTTATTCTCTACCTGATTATTATCCTGGCGGTAAACCCGTTTCTGTAAAAATTTTAGTTGATAAATACACTGGTATGATAATTGGTGCACAAGCTGTTGGTGACAATGCTGCACAACGCGTTAATACGTTTGCCTGCGCTATTCTTGGTGAATTGGACGTGGAGACTTTACGCAGGCTCGAGACGGCCTATGCGCCTCCTATTGCTCCAACCTTGGATGCTGTGACGCTTGTTTGTGATATTGTTTCTATGAAGCTTAGTAGAAAGCGATAGTTATGAAGGTTTTACATGTTGCTGATACTCATCTCGGCTATTCTGCCTACCGTAAGGCAACAGAAGATGGAATAAATCAACGTGAAATGGATGCCTATGATTCATTCAAACAATTTGTTGATTATGCGATTAAATCAAAACCTGATCTAATCCTTCACGCCGGTGATCTTTTTGATTCAGTAAGGCCCAACAACAGGGCAATAACTTTTGCGATGGATCAATTAATTCGTATTTCAGAAGCAAGGATCCCTTTTGTAGTAATTGCAGGTAATCATGAACACCCGAAACTCAAAGAAACAGGGCATATCTTCAGTATATTTGACCATATCGAACATGTTTATCCAGTTTATAATGCTAAATATGAAACCCTATCGTTTAAGATGGGCAATGAAAAAATAGTGGTTCATGCAGTTCCTCAATGTGAACTTAAAAAACAGTTTGATGAAGAATTAAAGAAACTTAAACTCGTCCCTACTGCAGATTACAATATTTTTGTATCACATGGTGCAGTAACTGGAATAAAAGAATTTTCCATGAATGAATTCAATGAACTATTTATTCCAACAAAAAATCTTATCGAAGATTTTGACTATATCGCTCTTGGCCATTATCATACATTTACTAAACTAGCAGATAATGCATTTTATTCAGGATCTACAGAATCTCTAACGTTTACTGAAGCAAGAGATAAAAAAGGGTTCATAGAACTCGAACTCTTAAATGGAAAACTAAAAAATAATTTTATACGACTAATAAACAGACCAATGATTGATCCTAAACCAATCAAATGTTCAAATCTAAAACTTGACGAAATAATGGAAAAAATCAAAGAAACCGTCAAAGAAATAAAACCCAAAGAGAAAACATTCCGAATAACACTAGATGACATTCCTGCTCATATTTACAGGGGAATTGACTTTGGAGAGATCCGAAAACTGAGCGGTGAAGCAATTCATTATGAAATAAAAGCAAACGTGGTTAAAGATGGTGAATCAAAACCTAGCACTACATCTAAAATAGATGCTTTAACACTTGAGTTTAAACAATTTCTTAATAGTCAAGACCTGAAAGAAAAAGAAACAATCCTGGAACTTGGTATGAATTATATTGAAAAAATAGAGGCAAGAGACGAAGGCAAATGATACTCAAAATCTTAACACTAAAAAACTTTAGAAAATTCAAAAATGTGACAATAGAGTTTCCAGATGGTGTAACTGGCATAGTTGGATTAAATGGAGCTGGAAAATCAACTATTTTTGAAGCAGTGGCATGGGTACTTTACGGACCAGTTGCAGCAAGAACTTCAGCTGATGAAATAAAACGTAATGGTGCAGAGCATTCAGATCCATGTCGGGTGGAGTTAGAGTTTGTCTTTGAAGATGATAACTATAGAATAGTCCGGGAAATGACTGGTAAAAGTTTGACTACCTCAGCAACTATAACCATCAACAATAAAGTAGCGGCAACTAGTGCAGAAATAGTTAGCAAATATGTTCAAAAGAAACTAGGTATGGACTTCAAATCTTTTTTTACATCAATATTTGCTAAACAAAAAGAACTCAACGCACTATCTACCATGATTGCTAGTGAACGAAGGCCCTTGATTCTAAAAATGCTTGGAATAGACTCACTAGATGACGTCATTAAAGAGATAAAATCTGACAAAAAAGAAAAAGACACAATAATAGAAAGAGTAAGCCAGGATCTTGTTGATGAAAATGGAAAAGAAAAGATTGGTATTCATAAAGATGAAATCAGAAATTTTGAAAAACAAAAAGAAGAAATGGATCAAGTCATTAAAAAATCTAAAGAAAAGATTCTATCGCTTAAAAAAGAACTAGAAAATTTAGAAAAGAACTGTATTAGCAGTAAAAAACAATATGAAAAGATTAACGAGCGAAAAGAAAAACTATCTGAGAGTAAAACTCTTTTTGAAAACAAAAAGAAACTACAAGACGAAATCAAAATTTTAAAAGAAAAAATTGACGATAGACAAAAAATCATTGAAAAAGAAAAGAAAAAACTTAGTGATTTTAAGAATTTAGAGAATAACCTTAAGTCAACCGAGAAACGTCTAAATGAAATAGATATTGAAATAGAAAAAACAGTTCAAAAAATTGAACAAAAAAAGACGCTGGCTGAAAGAATAAAAAAAGATATCTTAGATATTGAATCCAAGAAGAAAAATATTGAAAAACTTGGCCCTGATGCAAAGTGTCCCACATGCGATAGAACACTGGGAGATCAACACGATAGACTCCTAAAAAACTTTGATGAAGACAAAGGTAAAAAAGAAAAAGAGACGGAAGCATTTTTAAAAGAAGTTGAAAAAAAGCAAGAAGAAAAAGATAAGAACTCAAGAGAACAACGTGCTCTTTTTAAAAAGAGAAATTATCTTCAAACTCAGTTGAGAGAGAAAGAGAAAATAGATACCACCATTAAAAACGTTTCAGTTGAAGTAAAACGTGAAAAATCTGAGATGGAAAGTAAAGATGGAGAGCTTAAAAAGATTGGTGTTGTACCTTTTGTTGTTAAAGAATTTGAGACTATTAAAAAACAGGTTGATGATTTTTATAAAAAATATCAATCTTCACTTGATGTTTTTAGTGAAAAAAAGGATCTTTTAGCTGAGTTAAACTTGAATCTTGAGAAAAAAGAAGGTGAGAAAAAACTGATTTCTCAGGAAATTAAAAACTTAAAAGAAAAAATATCTCGACTTGATGATTTTAAAAAACAGATAAAAGATGAAAAAAAGACCATTTATTATTTAGGGGCGCTTAGTGAAGTTATGACTTCATTTAGAACACATTTGATTTCAAGAATTCGCCCTACTTTGTCAACATATTCATCTGACTTCTTTGAACGTCTAACTGATGGTAAATACAGGGAGCTTGAACTTGATGAGAATTACAATCTTTTGGTTTATGATAATGGTAATGCTTATGGAATTGATCGTTTCTCTGGAGGTGAAGAGGATTTAGCAAACCTTTGTCTGCGTTTATCTATTTCTGAGGTTATTACAGAACGTGCTGGTGGTGTTTTTAATTTCATTATCCTAGATGAGATTTTTGGTTCTCAGGATTTGTTTAGACGTCAGAACATTATGAAGGCACTAAATAGTTTATCATCTAAATTTAGGCAGATATTTTTAATTACTCATGTAGATGATGTTAAAAATTATATGGAAAACGTTATTTTTGTAACTGAAAATGAAGATGGTATTAGCACTATAAAAATAGAATAAAAAAGAAAAAAAGGTTGTGTTGTGTTTATTTTTTCAATTTTAATCTCTTCTTTTTCATCTTTCCTTTGGATTTCTTTTTTGTTGGATTGGTTGGAGGAGTAATTGGTGTTGGTTGCACAGTACTTGTTGGTGGTGCACCAGCAAACAATCGGTTAAAAATATCTTTGTTAGAGTCAAACCAATTTTGCCAGCTCTTCGTTTCTTCTCTGAGAGCTTTACATTCTGTCTCAGTTTC
>CAZYFW010000055.1:0-9084 GCA_964646685.1 uncultured Thermoplasmatales archaeon | reverse complement strand
ATCCAATGTAGTATGAAATACAAAAACATTATTTAACTTTTGAGACAATGCCGTAAATCTTTCGGTAGAAAGACATTATAATCATCTTTGTTTTCTATGTTTGAGACTAATGAGTAAACAATTAGATGAAGTAATCAGGGAATTGTCAGAATTGTATGATATAGATAGTGAAGGCAGCTTCGTCAGTCTCTATACGAATAGAGATGACGATAGAAAATTCATTGAAAGAAGAATGAAGACCTGCAAATCTGTTTTTAAAGGTAATGATTTAAAACATTTTGAGGACACAATGGATGACATTCTCAACGCCCTTAAGCAAACTGCTTGGAATTCTATTGCGGTTTTCGCCTCTCGCAAGCACAATTTTCTAAAAACGGTTTCTCTAACTGTAGAAGTTGAAAATACATTGATTGTAGATTCTTCCCCATATATTCGTCCACTTGCTCGTATACAAGACGAATGGGAATCCTTTACATTGGTTTTAATAAGTTCGAACTATGCAAAGATCTTTTCAATATCTCTGGGCAAGATGGATCAGGAAAAAACACTTTCTAAAGACATAATGAATAAACATAAAAAAGGAGGATGGTCCCAGGCAAGGTTCAATAGGCTAAGAAAAGGAGCCATTCATGCTTTTTTAAAAGAAGTTGAAGAAGCTTTAGGAAAAATTTCAGATACACAAATAGTTCTTGCAGGTCCGGGAAATGCTAAATTGCAATTTAGAGACATGATTTCTAAAAATCTTAACGAGAGAATTGTCGAAATAATTGACGTTGGTATTGATGATGAAAAAGAGCTGATGAAGGAATCAATCAATTTGATTGCTGAGCGAGAGGGGCAACAAAGTTACGCAGCGGTACAACAGTTGAAGAGTGAAATATTAAAAGATGGACTGGCAACATATGGTATCAAAGAGACATTACAAGCTGTCAAGAATGGACAAGTAGAGTTACTGTTTATTGAAAAAGATTACAAACCTCGTGGATGGATTTGTGAACACTGTCAAGTGGTTGATGAAGGATTACAAACTATCTGCCCCTACTGCGGTGAGAAAACGTCAGAAGTGGATATCATTGAGGAGATTTTAGAATTTGCCAAGCGAACTGATGCGGATATAGAGTTTACAGACGATGAAGAATTAGCAAATCTTGGCCATGTGGGAGCTATTCTAAGATTCAAATAGATATAACAACGTTTTTAAAATCATAAAAGATGAAGGTTCTCCAGAGCAATTAGTATGAATTCTACACTGGGCATTAGAAGAGAAGATAAAAACAAGTGGGAGCGAAGAGTTCCATTGACTCCTCAACACTTGAAAGATTTAAAAGAAAAACATGGAATAGGCTCAATAGTTCAACCATCTCCAATTAGAATTTTTTCTGATGAAGAGTATATGGGTACTGGAACCAAAGTTCAAGAAGATATTTCTTCATGTCCTGTTGTATTTGCTGTAAAAGAACTACCTATCAATTTTTTTGAACCAAATAAAACATATGTATTTTTCTCTCATACAATAAAAGGTCAAAAATACAATATGCCAATGCTCAAGAAAATGATGGAACTCGGGTGTACATTAATAGATTATGAAAAGATTACTAATGAGAAAGGTAGACGACTGTTGTTCTTTGGTAGATTTGCTGGCCTCGCTGGTATGGTAGACACGCTTTGGACTTTTGGCAAACGCTTAGAATGGCAAGGTATAAAAACACCATTTAGCGAAATCAAACAAACTATTCATTATAATGGTATTGATGAAATCAAGAACCACTTGAAAGAAATTGGAAAAAAGATTCAACAAAAAGGTTTTTCTGAATCAATTTCTCCAGTTACTATTGGTTTTGCTGGATATGGTAATGTATCGAAAGGCGCTCAAGAAATTCTTGATATTCTTCCGATAAAAGAGATTTCCCCTAAGAAAATTAAAATGGTTTGTGAAAAACCATCAAAAAACTGTATTTATAAAGTCGTATTCAAAGAAGAAGATATGGTGGAACCTATTTCATCAGATGATGGCTTTGATCTTCAGGATTATTACAACCATCCAGAAAAATATCAATCCATTTTTGAGAGATATATTCCCGATTTAACAATACTCATGAATTGTATATATTGGAGTAATAAATATCCGCGACTCATTACCAAGGATTTTGTGAAGAACTATGCAAAGGCCAATTTACGACTACAAGTCATAGGAGATGTTAGCATCGATATCAATGGTGCTATTGAATTTACTGAAAAGGTAACTTCTCCTGGAAATCCTGTCTTCGTATATGATCCTTCTACAGACAGCATATGTGATGGATGCGAAGGTGATGGTATTGTTATCATGGCCGTTGATAACCTCCCATGTGAATTACCACGTGAGTCATCAAAGGAGTTTAGCAATTCACTATGGCATTTTGTTCCAGATATTGCAAAAGCTGATTTTTCACAAAATTTTGAGAGCTTATTGCTACCGCCTGAAATAAAAAAAGCAGTCATCCTACATCATGGAAAACTAACTCCAGATTATCAATATATGAACAAATTTTTATAGATAAATCTGTTTCGCTGCTTTCGTAGATTTATGATTTGGGGGTGAATAAACATTACAAAAAATGTACTAGTTCTTGGCGCAGGAATGGTTTCACGTCCATTGGTTCGATATCTTTTGGATCAACCTGATTTTGCTGTGGTCATGGCAAGCCGAACAGTAAGTAAAGCAGAACGTATTATCAATGACCACCAAGATGGAAAGGCACTATCTCTAGATGTCTCTAGTGATGTGCAATTGGAACAGCTGGTTTCAGAAACAGATTTGGCGGTTAGCCTTCTCCCATATACCTATCATGTTAAAGTTGCAGAGCTATGTATTAAACATAAGAAGCAAATGGTTACCACCTCCTATGTAAGCAACGCAATGAAGGCATTAGATGATAAAGCAAAGGATGCAGGAATTCTCATTCTCAATGAATGCGGTCTTGATCCCGGCATTGATCATATGTCTGCCATGAGAGTTATTCATGATGTTAAAGAAAAAGGGGGTAAAGTCGTGAGCTTTAGATCCACGACTGGTGCTCTTCCATCACACGAGGCCAATAACAACCCATTTGGGTATAAGTTTTCGTGGGCACCTCACGGGGTACTACTTGCCTCAAAGAATCCTTCAAAATGGTTGCAAGATGGAAAAATATTATCTTATCCGGGTGAGCAACTCTTTGAAAATTATGCAATTCAAGATGTGCCGGGTGTCGGATCATTTGAAAACTACCCAAATAGAGATTCTGTCCCATACAAAGATATCTACGATTTGAAAGATGCAAAGACAGTATACCGTGGAACGTTTAGAATGACGGGGTGGTGCGAAACCATGAGAAGAATCGTTGCACTTGGATGGCTCAGTGAAGATCCAGTCAAAGATTTTTCCGGGAAAACATATGGTGATTTGACAAGACATCTAATTGGTGCAAAACCTGATGATGATTTGGCGAGAGCAACGGCAAAATTCCTTGGTCTTGAACTGTACTCAACTGTCATTAAACGCCTCGAATGGCTTGGACTTTTTAGTGATGAAAAACTACCAGAAGATAAAGGTAATCCACTTGACTGTCTCAACGTTCTGACGCTTAGTAAAATGTTGCTCGACAAGAGTGAGCGAGATATGATTGTCATGCATCACGAGTTTATTGCTGAGTATCCATCAAAGAAAGAGTACATCACTTCAACGTTACTTGACTATGGCATACCTAATGGGGATTCTGCAATTGCAAGAACAGTTGCTTTACCCGCAGCAATAGCTGTTAAGATGATTCTTAATGAGGAGATAGATTTAACTGGCGTTCATATTCCAGTGATTCCTGAAATTTATAATCCAATTCTTGATGAATTGGAAGGATTGAATATTATATTTGATGAAAAAATAAAGAAACTATAATCAATTTTTCTTCTCTTTTTCTAGCTATATGTAAGGAGTAGCTGTTCGGTTTTTCCCGAACATTTTCCGACCATATATAAGCTTTGAAGGACATAATTCTAATTGAAACAGGAAATGGTGTGATCTTATGAAAAGCAAAAAATTGAAAACAAGCGGAATTGCTCTTGCAGGAGTAATTATTATTATAACTATAATCCAAGCAGTTAATATACAACCTGTAGCAACTGGTGATTTAGGTGTTGTGTGCTATGAATTGAAGAATTTTAATTCTTACGCGGATCTTACCGAATTTCTTACCACTGATCCTGGATATTCTTATGGCTCTGGTTGGGGAATTTCACCTAGGGCTATGGTGTTTGATGAAGAGATTGCAATTGATGGTATGGCGGTTAATTCCGGTTCTTTATCTTCAGTTAAACAAGGCGGAGAGACTGTTGATTATTCCCAAACCAATGTTCAAGTTCAAGGTGTTGATGAGCCAGATATCGTAAAAACAGATGGTAAATATTTGTATATTGTATCTGGAAACAAGGTTATTGTTGTTATGGCAATTCCCGCAGAAGATGCAGTAATTGAATGTGAAATCAAGGTTAATGATTCTTTAACGATACAGAATATTTTTGTTAGTGGAAATCGCCTAGTTATCTTTGCTAATGATTACAATCAGCCGATTTACAAAGGCTTAATTGTTTTAGATGATGGGATGGAAAAAGTTATTCCACCGTGGTACAGTTCTCCCGACACTCATGTTGAAGTTTTTGATTTAGAGAATTTGAAGGATCCAGAACTCGTCAAAGATATTGTTGTACCTGGTTATTTTTCTGGTGCAAGACTGATTGGAGACTTTGTTTATCTGATAACAACCCAATATTCTTACGATGTCGTTACTTTGGATGAAGATGAAACCATTATTCCAAGGATAATGATTAATAGTGAAGTAAAAGAGATACTATTATCAGACATTTCGTATATTGATACACCAGAGAAAAGCAGCACCATTACAAATATTGTCTCAGTAAATATCCATGACGATGGGGGAGAAGTAACTGCTAAGATGTTCCTCTTAGGCAATAGTCAAGTTTTGTACGTCTCAAAAGACAACATATACATTGCCAATTCAATCAGATACTATGACTATGATAAATTAATGGAAGCTATTAATGAGGTAATAATGCCAATTTTACCTAATTCTGTTAGATCCGAACTTAGATTAGTTGAATCGCTCGGCAGTCTTGATGAATACCAGAAGAAAACTGTTACAGAATGGATACTTCAGGACTTCACTGACTCTTTATCGGATGAAGAAAAATTGGGATTATACAGAGAAGTAAATAGGTTATTTGAAAGAACTGCTATTCATAGGATAAGTATCAATGACGGTGAAATTGAATATAAAGCACAAGGCAGCATACCAGGTTCAGTAGGCAATCAATTCTTCCTTAGTGAGCACGACGGACACCTAAGGGTGTCTTCAACTATGGAGGGTTGGATGATTAGAGGATTCTTTTCCAGCTTGGAATCACAAAATAGCATCTACGTTCTTGACATGGATTTGAAGATTGTAGGTAGTCTTGAGGGTCTTGCCCCTGGAGAACGTATCTATGCTACTAGATTCATAGGAGACAAGTGCTATCTTGTCACTTTCAGACAGATAGATCCATTCTTCGTAATAGATCTCAGCGATCCAACCGATCCGACAGTTCTGGGAGAATTGAAAATACCTGGATACTCTACATATCTACATCCTTATGATGAAACACACGTCATTGGTATTGGCATGGAGGATAGAAATGTGAAAATTTCTCTCTTTGATGTAAGTGATATGAGCAATCCTGTGGAGCTGTCAAAATACGAGATAAAAGGCGATGAAGACGACTGGTACTGGACTAATTCAGATGCCTTGTATGAACATAAGGCCTTCCTGTTTGACCTAGAAAAAAACCTACTAGTTATTCCTGCTGGAGGTTATACCAAACAATCAGCATATGTGTTTGACATAACGGTTGAAGATGGCATTGAACTAAAAGGCAGTATAACTCATGATATAGAAACAGAAGAAGAGCAAAAGGAACCTTACTATTACTATGATTTGGACTACAGTAACTCCATAAAACGAACGCTATATATCGAAGAGGTACTCTATACGATTTCGGACAATATGGTAAAGATGAACAGCTTAGAAGATCTTAGTGAAATCAACAGTGTAGAACTAGTATAAACGACCATATGTTTTGAGAGAGGGGCATCCCATCTTGTTTCTCCTTCCACCTCCCCCTCTCTCTTTTTATTTCAAATCTACCGATACCATTTTATAAGTACGAAAGATTCGCCTCTAGAAGGCAAGTAGCCATAATTTTTGGGGATAAGGACTATGACAATTGAACCAGCAAACGTCCATAAAACACTTAGCAAGTATATTTTAGCCGACGGTTTTGATCTTGTATTAGATTTGAAAAAAAGCAAGGGTTGCCGCATCTACAACTCACGAACCGGAAAATATATGCTTGACGGTTTTTCCTTTTTTGCATCTGCTCCATTAGGTTGTAATCATCCAAAACTTACTACGCCTGAATTTATCAAGAAATTGGGCGGTTTGGCTGTAAACAATCCTACGAACTCTGATTTGTATACGACTGAAATGGCAGAATTTGTGGATTCGTTTGCAAAACACGTCGTTCCAGATTGTTTCAAACATCTATTTTTTATCAGCGGCGGTGCACTTGCTGTAGAAAATGGATTAAAAACTGCATTTGACTGGAAAGTTCGAAAAAACATGGAGCAAGGTAAAAGTGAAAGACTTGGAACACAGGTCATACACTTTAAAGAGGCGTTTCATGGGAGAACAGGATACACACTTTCGATGACTAACACATTCAATCTCAATAAGATAAAATATTTTACAAAATTTGATTGGCCAAGAATTACAAATCCAAAGGTCACATTTCCTCTTAATGATGATAATTTAAAAAAGGTAATTGACCTTGAAAATAGAGCAGTAAAAGAAATTGAAAAAGCAATTTCAGATAATCCTAATGATGTCGCTGCATTAATCATCGAACCAATTCAGGGAGAAGGGGGAGATAATCATTTCAGAAAAGAATTCTTTTTGGAACTGCGAAGGCTTTGTGATGAGCATGAAATGATGTTTATACTTGACGAGGTACAAAGTGGTGTTGGATTAACTGGGAAGATGTGGGCGTATCAACATTATGATTTTGAACCAGATATTATAGCATTTGGAAAGAAAACACAAGTTTGCGGCATAATGGTTGGAAAAAGAGTCGATGAACTCAAAGACAACGTCTTCACAGTTTCAAGTAGATTGAATTCAACTTGGGGTGGGAACCTCGTTGATATGGTTCGTTGTCAGAAATATCTTGAAGTTATTGATGAAGAAAATCTGGTAAAAAATGCAGAATTACAAGGTAAACGTCTAAAGCAAGGTCTTGATGAAATGGCTCAAAAACATTCTGATAAAATATCCAACGTTCGTGGACTGGGGCTGATGTGTGCGTTTGATTGTGAAACTCCTGAAAAGCGTGACAAATTACAAAAGACGTTGTATGCTAATAACTTGGTTGTATTGGGATGTGGTGCAAAATCTATAAGATTTCGCCCTCCACTGATCATTTCTTCTGAAGAAATTGATGAGGCTATTGACGTTATTGATAACACCTTAAAGACTTTCTAAATTCGATCTAATTTTTTAACTTGAAAGAAGATCTTTATAGTTAACAAACTAAAGCTATTAGCAAGATATTTTCTCTCGGATATATTTTTTCAAATCACCAAACTTAATTCTCTCTTGTTTAGTAGTATCACGGTCACGTACAGTGACACAATTATCCTTTAAAGTATCATAATCTACAGTTACACAAAACGGTGTTCCAATTTCATCCATACGTGCATAACGTCTGCCGATGGAGCCGCCATCATCATAATAAGTTGAAATACCTGCATCCCTTAGTTTTTTATCAATATCAACCGCAATTTTTACTAATTTTTCATCAGAGATTAATGGTAAAACACCGACTTTTATTGGAGCAATTGTTGAATTTAATTTTAAGATTCTATACTCTTCACCCTTCTTCTTTTCTTCATGATAACTGTGTTCTAGAATAAAATACAAAATCCTGTCGATCCCGTATGACGGCTCGATTACATGTGGAACAAATTTTTCACCACTGACTTTTTCTTTTGTTTCAATTATCTTATAGCAATTTTCAGGAATCTTAATTTTTTTACCATCGACGATTACAGAAATATTTTTTGCGTCTTTTACTTCCATTTTTTCTAAAGCATCTTTTATTTTGCCTGCTTTATCCTTAAACAAAGGCCCCATTACGCCCATATTTGGAACTATCTTTTTTGTTTCTATGACTTTAGGTTTATCATACTTTCTTACTGCATACATGTCGGTTCCAGATGATTTAATATGTGATTTTAGATCATACGCGGATCGATCAGCAATACCAACACATTCTACCCAACCAAATCTTTTTGAATAAAGCTCTGCATCCCAGCATTCCTGTGCATAATGTGCCATTTCATCATCTGTATGTTTTCTAAAACGAAACTTTTTAGGATCAACACCAGCAGTCATTAGAAACTCCTGTGTTAGATACATGTAGTATGCAAGCGCTTGATTGTTGATAGCCTTATTTTTTACTGCTTTGTTAAGAGATATTCTCATCTCTTTCTTGTTGTCAAAAAGAAACAATTCTTTATTTTTTACACTGTTAAAATTAGGATGCGTCTTGTCTTGAGGGTCGAAAAAAACTTCGGCTTCCGCCATAGAAAACTCCCTCAACCTTATGGTTCCCTGCCTAGGTGACACCTCGTTACGATATCCTTTTCCAACCTGTATAACTCCAAATGGTAACCTCTCACGAGCATGTCTATATAGCAGATGAAAATCTGTGAAAATCCCCTGAGCCGTTTCAGGGCGTAAAAACGCTTTTCTTCCTTCATCGATGCCAATAGTCGTTGAAAACATTAAATTAACATTATATGGGTTTTTTAGTATGGCTCGACAGGTTGGACATTTCACTTTATCATTTTTTACTGCTTCTTCAACAGAGATGCTTTCGTCTATAATGCCTTCAACTTTGTAGGATTGTTTACATTTCTTGCAATCAACTGTGAGATCAGTAAACTCATCAACATGTCCT
>CAZYFW010000054.1:0-9108 GCA_964646685.1 uncultured Thermoplasmatales archaeon | reverse complement strand
CCGCTACCAATCATAGTATAGAGCTTTGATTCCAACTCATGACACTCGCTTTCCACTTGGCTTTCAGCAAGCGTTATACTAAGATTTTGGTAACCGGCCGCTATCATTACGGTTATTGCTGCGATGATAGCGATGCTGATCATCAATCTGATCGGAATCATTTCAGAAGCAGCATCATTCATTTTTTTCATAAACAACACAACCAAGGCATATGTAATGATCAGGGTTCTATAGCAAGAGATTCCGTGCCACCATGCCAGCTTTGTCTGGGACGTATCTTGATGACATGTGATGATTCCGAGGTATCATCAATAACAAAAGCAACGCCCTTTTCATCTCCAATCTTTTTGATGGATTCTTTGATATCACCATGCATGTATGTTGGACGAATCCTACTTAATGCAGCGATATCATCTTGGGATGTAAGTCGATGACAAATAATCATATCACTATGCGACATTACTTCTTGATCAAGGGCACTGGGACGTTGTGTTGCCATTATTAACGATAGGCCAGGTTGTCGGCCCTGCCGCATCCACTCATCAATCAAAACCTCTTTACTAATGCTGTCCTTGTTATCTGGGAGAAAGAGTTGCGCTTCATCGAGAGCTAACCAAACCATTGGCATACCTTTTTCTTCAACATCAAAGCCCATTTTTTTTAACTCATGATTTTTCCGTTCTCTTACCCGTTCTTCAAAGATTTTTTTGCCAATTAAACTAGTAACAATGACTTTAAGATTGGAGTCAGATAAATGACTAATGTCTAAAATGGTAATCGTTCCTCTCTGTACGATGTCGGTGATACCGATGCCATCGCGGTCAAAGATGTTCCATGAATCAGCCATACTTAAAAAATTCTCGGCAATTCCTTTGGCATTTTCACCACACTGCTTATCGTTTTTAATAAATTCCAATAAATCATTAATAGAAAAGTTGCTGGTAGTTGACTGAATAGAAAGCACAGCTCGTGTAAGAACAATGCCAAAAGGATCTGTCGTTTTTACATTAAATAGTTGACACCAATGAAAAGGTGATAACTCTGACACTCGAATAGAAAAACTCCGTGCATCAATTCCCAGTTTTGTGTATTCTTCAACATATTTCTTTGGTACAAGAAGAGATATGTCAATTCCTTGCAGTTTGGTATCCAACTTTCTAAGTTGTTCAGCATCCTCAGCGTTTGGAAACTTCATTGTCCAAAATATTCCAAGTGTATCGATGACTACAACGCCAAGATTGTTCCTAGTTTCTTTGTCCAGCCGAGCAATCTCTTCAATGAATATGCCCATGGTGTATGATTTTCCATATCCCCTTTTACCACAGATGAGTATTATATGTGGATGTAATACATCGACATACACCTCTGAACCCAATGAAGAGTCCAGTGCATAATACCTCCCGATGTTGAGCAAACCAATTGCAGTTTGTTCTTTTCTACCCAAAACATACTGTTTTTCTATGATATGTTCCACGTGTGTAACATCCTTTTTTGTTTCAATCCTCACTTTTTAATTAAGAAGATTTATATAATAAATATTTATATATTTTTTGCTAGAGGAAGATATTTTATGGAAGAGTTTCTCTGTCCATATAATACGATTAGAAAGACAGGTAGTAAAACTACAATTGTAAACTGTAGAAACTGTGACCAAGGAAACTCAACAATATTTGATGAAACGTGCCGATCAAACATTTTTAAAATCCTTCAAAAAGAGCACGGGATAGACAGGATTATTCTTAATCACGCCTTTGTTAAAGTCTTTAGTGGAGAATCATTGGTTATTCTTAAAGAGCTTACAAGATTCATTGATGGTATAGATGTGTACGGGGAGATGGAACTTCCCACAAGAGACCTTAAAAAATGTATTGGATGTAATACGGATAGACGTAAAGAACTCCAAACAAGTATTGAAATATCTAAAACTAATCCAATAAACGCGTTGTCAAATCTTGAGATGATTTTGCAAAAAAAATCTTCCTCATCTGCATCATGTGATGAGTGTGAAAAACAATACAAAGGTATTGTTTCTGAGATGGTTTTAAAGGCAGAGTTTACAAAGCATATTATAGAAAAAAAGAGGGACAGCGATTCTTTTTATATCAATTGTATCCGACCGTATGTTCGACCCGGATTTATTGATTCGTACATACAACTTGAACCACCAGCAGATGCAGTATTTTTGGAGTCATATGAAGTTCGACGTAAGGGTGGGCGCCCCATCAACATTTCATTATATATGTTGAGAACGCGCCCCGAAAAACTTTATTTTGTAATCCCTCCAGAGTATGACCTTTCACGTGAGGAGCTGTATTTGTTGGAGAAAGTTAGATTACATCTTTCACATCATCGACCAAAGGATGCTTCTTTCATGGACGCGGATACTGCAAGAGACTATTTCCAACAGTTTGGAAAACAGGTAATCGCCAAATTTGTCAAAGAACGTCAGTTTAACTTGAGTGCAAGTAGAATTGAATATCTTGCTGACGTGTTTGCTTGTTACACTGCAGGATTTGGTATCCTTGAAGATCTTCTTTTGGATGCTCGTATTCAAGATATTTATGTCAATGCCCCTGTAACTAATAATCCATTGCATCTTGTAGTTGATGGGGAGGAGTACACATCCAACGTGTACCTATCTCTTGAGGATATTGATGCTCTTTCTTCTCGGTTTAGGACCTTAAGTGGTCGGGCATTCTCTGAAGCATCTCCTGTTCTTGATATGGATCTTGAAAGTTATCATACTCGTGTTGCTGCTATTAGTAATCCCCTTACGCCTCGTGGTGTTGCATTTGCGCTAAGAAAGCATCGTCAGAAACCCTGGACGCTCACACATTTCATTGCCAATAAAATGATTTCTCTGGAGGCTGCCGGATTTCTAAGTTTTTTGGTTGATGGCCAGGCATCATTGCTCATCGCCGGAAGTCGTGGTTCAGGTAAGACATCTCTCCTAAGTGCGTTGATTCTAGAGATTCCTCAACGATTTCGTATTCTTACGATTGAAGATACGGCTGAGATACCTGTAGTTAAACTTCAAAAATTGGGTTATAAGCTACAATCATTGATCACCAAATCCATCTCATCCGGTGCAGGTTCTACCGAAGTTAATCCCACTGATGCATTGAGAACAGCTCTTCGTTTGGGGGAGTCGGTGTTGATCATTGGGGAAGTTAGAGGCGTAGAGGCTAAGGTGTTATTTGAGGCTATGCGAGTGGGAGCTGCAGGAAATTTGATTATGGGTACCATTCATGGATCGACTACAAGGGATGTATATGAGCGTGTGGTCTATGATATTGGCATCCCCGCAACGTCGTTTAAAGCAGTCGATTCGGTAATCATTGCTGCCCCCATTAGGGTAGAAGGAGGAATCGAACGCCAACGAAGAGTGATACAACTATCAGAAATCACTAAAACAGGGTGGACAACAGATCCAGACCCTGACAACGTCTTTCAGGATGTTATGACCTATGATACTGGAAAGGATAGACTCACGGCTACCACTTTGCTTGATATGGGGCAGTCAGAAATCATAGAGAGCATCGCCAAAAAATGGGGCATTACTGTAGAAAAAGCACTCCAGAACATTAAACTCAGAACCGATATCAAAAAGACAATTGTTGAATATGCTGCACAAAATGAAGACTTACTCGAAGCACCAACAACACGAGATGCAAACAATGCGTTCTGGATGTTTATTGAGGAGAGCAAAAGGCGAAACGGCGAAGTAGATTATAATGTGGTACTAAGAAAATGGATGCGATGGTTTAAAGAGTATGCTGGAAGAATAGTCGCATGAATGAAGACAAACATTGGTTTGAGCAAGGGGTAAAGTTTTCCAAACGATATTTTTTTTGGACGGTAAAAGATAACAAAAAGACACGAGAGAAAATTAAGAAATACTTCGCCTCAGACTATATGGTGCATCTTACTTTTTCTGGATTGGATGTTGAACCAATAGATGTACTTGTTTTTGTGTATGCTGGCGCTTTTCTTTCGTTTATTTTTGCCTTTCTGCTCGACCTAATTGTTCTTTTTTCATACAGAACAAATATTGCTGAAATTGATGCATTCACGATTATACTTATGATTGGCGTCTCTCTATTTCTCCCACTGATAATCATGAATTTATTGGTCAATTATCCAAAGGCCTATGCTAGATATATTAAGATTCATTCACTTGGCGACATTCCCGAGGTACTGAGCTACCTTGTGATGTATCTAAAACTAGTACCAAATTTAGAAAACAGCATGAAGTTTGCCGCCTCAGAATCATCAACTTCTCTTGCTCGAGATCTTCGTAAAATGTTGTGGGATATGGAAATTAGAGTGTATCATGGTATTGATGATGCGTTGACACACTTTGCAAACTATTGGGGCAAGTGGAGTGATCATTTCAAACGAGCACTACATCTCATAAGAAGCTCTGTGCAAGAACCCGAAGAAGCACAACGAGTCATTACGCTTAATCGAGCTCTCGATGTTGGTTTAGACGGTACGAGAGATTTAATGAATCAGTTTGCTAGTAAATTGCATCAACCGGCGATTGTCATCTATTCTATTGGAATTATGATTCCTCTTTCAATCATTGCTATGCTCCCTGCTGCTGGTTTGATAGGCATGAAAATCACGATTTTTCAAGTATTTTTCCTGTACGACATAATTCTTCCTCTATTCATCTTTCTATATACTCGTAAAATTCTACTTTCGCGACCAGCAACATTCAACCCGCCAGTGATACCAGATAATCATCCTGATTTGGCGAATATTGACAAGCGCCAAAGGTTGATTGTTTCGCTCATTGTCGGCTTTCTAGTGGCGTTGCCAGGTGTGTTATTTATGTCGATTCCCTTGTTTATATCTCAAAACTTATCAAATGAATGGCTCACTTTTATTATAGACTCACAGGGGCTAAATAACATCTTTCCAGTTACCCTCTTTATTATATGGGGCGTTGCTGTGACGATTACACTGTACAGCATAAGTGTTTACCGTCGATATAAAAAAGTGAGAGATGACATTAAACAGATGGAAAAGGAGTTTGGCGATGCACTTTATATTCTTGGAAAACGAATCGGTGAGGAGAAATCACCAGAAGAAAGTTTCATGTATACTGCAACGACGATGGAAGGTTCCAAAATAGCAGAGGTGTTCAGCCAGACTGGTTTTAACCTTACAGCAATGCATACTAACATTAGAGATGCGCTATTCAGTAGCGAGTACGGCTCATTAAAACATGTATATTCTGATCGTATTAAGGCAATTATGCGGTTATTTGTAGAAGGGATTCAGAAAAGCCAACGAGCTGTAAGCATTTCCATTATTAGAATTGCAGACCACCTTAAAGAATTACAACAAGTTGAAAACAAGATCAAGGACACCTTATATTCACTCACCTCAACCTTAAGATCGACTGCAGCAATTTTCGCTCCGTTAATTGCTGGGGTTACCCTTGCGATTACCAAGTTGATATCAACGATTCTTCATTCAATATCCGGTAAACTTTCAACAGAGACACTTGGGTATGGATCTTCAACTGTCTTTGCAGGCATTACAGAGGCATTTACGTTAGAAAATGTTCGTCCAGAATACTTTACTCTCGTGGTTGGTATCTATATCATTGAACTTGTTTTTTTGTTGGCCCGCTTTACCAATGGTATTGATAAGGGGGATGATAAAGCAGAGTATATGTATGCTCTAGGTGTAATTATGCCAACCGCAGTTATCGTTCTTACTATTACTGTTATTATTGGCCAATTTTTGTTTTCCTCAATTGTAAAGGTGGTATAAAGCATCAAAGAATGTAGTGATAAAAACCAAAAGTTCATAACGTTGTTTTTAATTTGCTAGCTCGTGAAATATGTAGAGATTGCTATTCTTGTTATTGCAGCTTTTCTGCCGCCAATTGTTTATGCCATCTGGATACGAAATACTGAAAAATATAACCGAGAAAAATGGAAATCAATCGCATTGTGTTTTCTTTGGGGTGCATCTATTGCTGTCATTGCTTCCATCATTCTTGAATCTATTTTGCACATATCACTTGCCATTTCATTCGAGGGTGGAGATATCTTTGGCCTATCTATAGCAATCTTTATTGCTCCTTTTGTAGAAGAATTGACAAAACCTCTTGCATTACGATTAAAAACCGTAAAAAGGAGCTAAGCGAACTTGAAGATGGACTTATCTACGGTGCTGTTGCAGGATTAGGTTTTTCAGCAACAGAGAATCTTTTGTACGGTAGCAGTTTTCTTTCATATGGATTATTAACTTTCTTTGTGTTAATAGCGCTGCGTAGTTTTGGTGGATGTTTATTCCATGCATCAGCAACAGCATTCACTGGATATGGATATGGAAAAAGCATCATGAGACATGCTTCGCTCATTCGTGTTCTTCCATATTTTTTGCTTGCAGTTTGTATGCATACATTCTATAATTTACTTCTTTCCTTTGAGCTGATAGGATTAACAATCGGTCTCTTTACTGCATTGATGTTTGCTTGGCTGTCTATTCAATTTGTGAGAAGAAAGATAAAAGCTTTAGATAAAAAATAATCTTATAAACCAAAACTTGTTTTGAGATTGTGGATAGGATGGAGAAGATAGCAATTTTGACACGAGACTGTGCAGGAGTAAATGCCACCATCAGATCAATAGTAAGAACTGCCAGTAATAATAATATTGGGGTAGTGGGCGTAATAAAAGGTTATGATGGGCTCATTGATGGTAATCTTATTTCTTTGAATCGCCAATCTGTTTCTGGTATTATTAATATGGGAGTAACAATTTTTAACACTGCTCGTTCACAACGATTTTTTACTGAAGAAGGGCAACAACAAGCAGTGAATACCATTCATAATAATGGAATTGAAGGTTTGATCGTAATCGGTGGGAACGGGTCCTTGACCGGTGCACATATTTTTACAACTAAATATAATGTACCTGCGATAGGAATTCCTGCAACCATTGACAATGATGTTTCAGGTGTCGATTTGGCTATTGGCGTGGATACTGCTGTTAATGTTGCCCTTAGTGCACTTGATAAGATACGAGATACTGCAACAAGTTTGGAACGAATTTTTGTTGTAGAAGTCATGGGTCGTAGTTGTGGCTATATTGCATTACAAGTAGCACTGGCAGGAGGATGTGAAGAAGTATTGATTCCAGAACAAGATATCAATATTGAACAAATGTGTGAAGAAATTAGACAAGGAAATGCAAATGGAAAGGTAAGTTGGATTGTTATTGTAGCAGAAGGCAAGGCAAAAGCACATGATGTTGCAGATGCGATAACTCAGAAAACTGGTCTGGAATCACGAGTGGCAGTGCTAGGTCATATTCAACGCGGTGGTTCTCCTACTGCTTTAGATAGAATCATGGCGGCTCGGCTTGGTAATGCTGCTGTTGATATGTTGGTAGATGGGCAAACAGATTGCTGTGTTACGTTGAAAGATCATCAAGTTATAACTATCCCGTTAGACGTTGCCATTCAACCTAAAGATATTGAGGTACAACAATACTATAGGTTGATTAAAATTTTAACATAAATACATATTACATCACGTCTTAGTCTAACAGATTATTTTATAGAAAGCAGTCTAAAAGTGTTATACTGTCAAATTAACAATTTTTACATTTTGTTATTCTTCCATGAAAAGTATTTATACAATATCAAACAGAGTATAACAAGTCACGTGGTGACAGACACGAGGAAAAAGGGTGAGAAAAATGAGGAAATATAAATTAGGAAAACAAAAAAAATTTCTGATGTTGACCAGCATCTTAAGCATAGTTTTACTTATGTCGACATCAATGGCAGCTGCAGCAATCTCAAGAAGCGTTGCTGACTTAAGTACGGATGAAAGTTCTGAATCGAGCGATGTGGACACATCTTTAGCGTCAGATTCTTCTGATGCGGCTGATGATTTTACAACTCCATCAGTTGATCCGTCGTCTGACTCAGCAGAGAGCAACCCAACACAACTGTCAAATAAGGTACCAGTTGCTGACTTCAGTGTTTCTCCACAAACACCTATGGCTGGAGAAGAAATAATATTTGATGGAAGCATCAGCTACGATCCTGATGGAACAATTGTATCTTATTATTGGAGCTATACGGTTGGTTCGTCGTTTCCAATATTCATCGCCAATGGCAATGAACCAATTTGTCGTCATGCTTTTGACAATCCAGGCAACTATCTTGTTTCATTGAAGGTAACTGATAACAAAGGTGCAACAGACGTCATGAACAAGCTAGTAAAAATCCCATATGTGCCATCAGTCACAAATGAAGCAAAAGTTGATCAATCAGCGTCTACAGAATTAACCGTGACATCCGAGGACGAGATAATTTCTTCAGATGATAAAACAACAATTCAAATGCAGCAAACCTCTTCACAACAGCTAATCAATAAGATATTGAATCAAGCATCCCCAATGGCTCAAACTACTACATTTGGAATTGTACTTTTTAACGCAAGTGGTAATGGAGTGGATTATCTAGCAAACATAACACATTTTGAAACTTTTGGAATGGCAGCCAACATAAATCTAGAAATCATAAGTGGTACAATGCGCTTTAAAATTTTTGGAGGTTTTGTTACTGCTGGTCCAGGAGATGAGGTATCAATTAGCATGTTCAGAGGAATATTTTGGAAAATACCCGCAGATGGCAATCCTGCAAAAGTAGGGGACCAAGTTACAAGAATGATTGGAATGGGATGGTTTAGCATTTAGAATGCAATACCACTCTTCTCTTTCTTTTTTTTATAATTTTTTATAGTAAAAAATTTTTAATTTTTTTGATGGATTCTGATGAAGTTCTCTATAGATCTATCATATGTTTTTTCAACAGCATCTGGGAAGTAACAAGCAGGTAATTCTCCTCGATTGCGATGATAACTTACACATTCACAGCACATGCCCTTTTTATCGCACGGATAAGTACAGTTACAATGTAATCTGTTCTCCGCTACTTTACATTCTGACATCTTTAAAACCTCTTATGATTTAATTAATTTAATAAACTCCTCTTCATCAATAATGTTTAACCCTAGTTTTTTTGCTTTTTCATATTTGGATCCAGGTTTATCACCTATAACAACATAATCGA
>CAZYFW010000053.1:0-9201 GCA_964646685.1 uncultured Thermoplasmatales archaeon | reverse complement strand
TTATGCGGTAGAAGAGTTATGTTACTGAGATTATGGGAATATACAGTGTCGTTTGTTTCATTGATAATTAACAGAGATGCATCTACATGATGTATGGTTGCATTACCGCTCCACAGATGACCAGTGATATTAACAATGTCCAAATCATAAATAATTGGGAATGATTCATGATCGGTCGCAAGCTTGATGTTTTTAATAGAAAGATCAGGAAGACCAACAGTGAATGACCGTTCTACTGTTGTTGTAGTAAAGCCAGCTCCATCTTTACCTGTTGCCTTAGCCATCCAAGATCCCACATCATCTTCATTGGTAAATATCATGGTTCCGTTCCAAGTGACTCTATCACCAAGATGGGTTAGAATAATAGTATAACTATGGCTTACATTTTCAACCATGGTCAATTCAATTTTTACCTCTTTAGCTTTAGCAGTGGTGTTTACCAAAAGATCTACAAAATCATTAAAAATGAAGAAACCTCCACTCATCGGTAGAATCATTTCAGCCCACCAACCTTCAGATGATCCTTCATGAAACACAGTAACATCTCCGGAAGCAACAAGTCCTGTCACGTTGCTGGTAGTCCTCACTCCATCGTTTTCAGTTACATCAAAATAAATAGCATAGTATTTTTCTGAGGTTTCAGTGACATTCCATATAAGCGTTCCAAGAGCGTTAGTCACATCATCGTAATTAGCGCTTGAATCAAAGCGATACTTTGCTACCTCGCCAACAATGCTCCCATTTGTAGCATATCGTATCATCCTAATGGTATTATTTTCAACATGTTTGCCAAATATGCCCAAATCGTTCAGAAGTTCTGTGAAATTAACATTGAAAGAACCATTTCCTGTACCAGTTACACCAATAAACATCCGATAATGCCAGTTTTCATTCCACCAGGACAGTTGATTAACTTCAACAAATTCAGTTAATTCTGCCCAATCATGTTTATCACCATCAAGAAAAACAGTCATATTAATGACGTGGGTTCCAAACTGTTGTGGGATCCATTCAAACGTGACGTTCCACCATTCTTCTCTCCCCAACTCATATTCGTTGATACTTTTGATATAAACAAGATCACCCCCACGAAATATTTTCATTTGGGCGGTAATGATACCCGGAGTCTCTTTTCCACTATTGAAAATATCAGTTGTGATGTTCACAGGTTCATCGATGTAAAAATCTCCGGTCGAATAGAGATCTACAATTTCAAGATTTGTATCTTTTTCAACAATGTCAATGTACTTATCCCAGACATTGTTATTCTCATTAATTTCAACAATAGTCCCCTGATAGTCGACCATAATTCGAAGGAGATGCTCGCCGATATCTTCCAAGGTTGGCATCCAGCTAAAATTGATATAGCGAATATCGCCGACATCTAAGCCAGCATAAGTAAACTGGGTATCGAATGGCGTTGTAATGCTATCAATATACAATCCAACTCCAATAGGCGTACCTCCAGAGATGTTTTTGTTACCGTCATTTTTTATCTTCACTGCAATATCAACATCTTCATCTTCAATCAATACGTTTGGACACAACACGGTAACGATAATAAGATCTGGTTTGTTATTATCTGCAATAACTGAAATATTGAGCAAACTAAAAAACAAAAGAGCAATTATAGCTATAACAAAGACCTTCTTTTCACTAATGACAAATCTTAACATTTGACATCTCCCTCTAAAGATATGCCCCCAACTCCTAAACTGTAATTTATATCCTTAATGTTGTATTTCTATCTTTCTATTTATGATATTAAAATAAATAGATTGGATAATATATTATAATACAAAAAAGCATAAATTATAAAATAGATTCAAGATTACCCAGAAATCGTTGATACCATGAAACCAGAAATTCACGAGTCAAGTTTTATAGCAAAATCAGCTATTATTATTGGAAAAGTTAAAATCGGTAAAAATTGTGGAGTTTTTCCACATGCCGTAGTTCGTGGGGATCAAAATACAATTACCATCGATGATGGAGCAAATGTACAAGACTGTTGTGTGATTCACACAGACATTGATCATAAAGTTACCATTGGCAAAAACGTTTCAATCGGACATGGTGCCATTGTTCATGGAGCAACAATCGAAGATGATTGCCTTATTGGCATGCATGCAACAATTATGAACGGGGCAAAGATCGGCAGCGGTTCAATCATTGGTGCAAAAGCACTTGTTACTGCAGATATGAAAATCCCTGAGCACAGTCTTGTATTGGGAATTCCTGGCAAGATCATTAAACATGATGAAACATTCCGTGAAATGGCAAAGAAAAATGCAAAAACATATCAAAAAATCTCAAAAGAACATTTAGAAGGAAAACATCCAATCTATCGTGTTGATGAGTAAAGCAGTGTTATTTCTTTTTGAGTTTTATACGTGTATAGGCAAGCAATCCTCCAGCATCACGTATAGCCAATATCTCCTTAGGAAGTTTTGGAAATGTAAATGTCTTACCAGCAACAACAATCTTGCCATTGTCAACGTTAAGCGTTATTTTGTCTCTCTCTTTATATGCATTAACAGCATCTGGACATTCTACTAAAAGGAGTCCTTGATTAATAGCAGCACGATAGAAAATACGAGCGAAACTCTCAGCCACTACTGCCGATATTCCTACCGCTTTTAATCCAACAACTGGTTGTTCACGAGAACTCCCGCATCCAAAGTTTTTCCCAGCAAGAATGATGTCGCCTTCCTTCACATTTTCTGAAAATGATGAATCTAAATCTTCCAGTAAGTGTGGTTTGATTTCTTCAGCAGTGCTACATGCATATGTGTATTTACCAGGGAACAACATATCTGTGTTTATGTTGTCTCCATATTTCCACACCTTCATTTCATCTCCTCCCGCGGATCGGTGACTTTACCTCGAATAGCTGAAACAGCAACCGTAGCCGGGCTTGCAAGATAAATCTCTGCATCCTTACAACCCATACGACCTTTGAAATTCCTATTGGATGTACTCAAACAACGTTCACCCGGCGCCAATGCTCCTTGATGTGCACCAAGGCAGGGGCCACATCCAGGTGGAAGTATGACACCTCCTGATCTAACAAGCGTTTCAATAATCCCCTGGTGTAGTGCGGCTTCATAAATTTCTTTTGAAGCAGGCAAGACGAGCAGCCTTATATTTGGATGTACCTTTTTTCCTTTTAATATATCAGCAGCAATTTTGAGATCGGACAATCTACCATTTGTACAAGTACCGATAAGACACTGGTGTATCTCCAATCCTTCAATGTCTTTTACGGTTTCGACATTATCTACACTATGTGGACATGCCACCACTGGAACAATCTTAGATAAATCATATGTTAATTCTTGCATGTAGGATGCATCGCTATCAGCATCAATGGGTGTGTAATCAGATCGTGAAATACCAATCGAATTGAGATAATTTATAGTTACATCGTCAACAAAAAACACAGAATTCTTTGCTCCCATTTCCACGCCCATATTTGCGATAGTAAATCTATCATCGACAGAAAATTGCTTGACATCACCATGATATTCTACCGAACAATAATTTGCACCAGACGCGGAAATATCTCCTATGATGTGAAGGACCACATCTTTTGCAAAGGCCCCAGGTTGTAACTTTCCTTTTAAAATCATTTTGATGGTATTTGGTACTTTCAACCAAGTTTCACCAGTTAGTAGCAACGAAGCTGCTTCTGTTCGATCGATACCAGATGAAAAGGCACCAACTGCACCGTAAGAACATGTATGGGAGTCACTACCCAGTAAGAGTTTCCCAGGCAGTGCCAATCCTTTCTCAACTACAAGTTGGTGACAGACGCCCATGCCAACATCAAAGAAGTTTTCGATTTTATGCATATTGACGAATTCTCTGATAACTTTATGATTCGTAGCAGTCTTCTCGGAAGACGCAGGGATAACATGATCGAGAGCAATAATAGATAGTGATGTAGAGTGAACACCATACTTCTCCAGCTCAGGTTGTATTTTCTTGATAATGGCTGCTGTGTTGTCATGGGTTAAGAGATGGTCAGGATGTACTGTTACTATCTGTCCAGGGATCACATTTTGATTTCCAGAATACTTTGAAAGGAGTTTTTCAACAAATGTCATACTCATAATAACACACCTCCACTGTTTTTTGAATTGAAAAGAGGAATCCTGTAAGTCTTCTTTAAATTTACTTTGTAAAAAACAAGAAAAATATAAGTCCTAGTACATCCATATTGTGCACTTGAAGGAGAGATGAAACGTACAAATTTTATGAGAGGGAATAAAGCAGTTGCTGGTGTTATTGAAGCTTTGTTAATGGTGGCTCTTGTAGCAATTATTCTATCAATGATACAGCTTTACTATATTCCACAGATCATGGAACAGAAAGAAGCAGACCATATGGATGATGTGACAAACCAGTTTTCATTATTGAAAGCAATGATCGATTTTCAATCTATGACCAAAGAAGATGTACCGATTTCATCCCCAATCACGTTGGGTAGCGAAGCGCTTCCGTATTTTGTAACTATGCCGGCATCTGGTCAACTAAACGTAATAGGGATAGATAACAACGAATACGAAATTAATGTCGATTTCGGCGCAAAAGTATTTCCATTAACATCCATTAAATACGAGGCGTTTAACTTCTACTACATTGATCAAATCTACATTCTTGAAGGTGGATGTATAATTGTAAATCAACCTGATGGAGAAATAGCACGAGTTGCGCCAACAATTACGGTGCAAAATCAGACCAATGATGTAAATATTTACTATGAAGTTCCAATCATCGTAGGCGTTCCAGGTAAGAACGCCACCAACGGATATAAAAACTGCTTTGTTAGAACTAACTACTCTTCCTCCGATACTAATTGGATTCCCATAAGTGATATCTCCAATATTCGGATATTTACTGCATATCCATCTGCCTGGAATGGATTAATGGAAGAATTGCTTGAAGAGAATGTCAACATTAAAGAACAATCGACATATGTTGAAATAAAAGAGAATACGGTGAATCCCAAACAGATTAATCTCTATTACAAAGAGATATACATCTATGCCCAGATCAGTCCGGGTTGGATTAAGTAAGATTTAATAAGAAAGTTTTTTTATTAACTATGGCATATAGTTAAACAGAACGATAGAGGCTGAGGTGGCAGATAGATTTATGCTTTAGATTTTCCCTATCAATCAAGATGAAGTGGCAAAAGGAGAGCGCAATAGAACGGTTTAATCATGAATAAAACAAAAGATGCAAGTCAACAGACTAAAGAAGAAGTGCTGAAATCAGGCATTAGTGGATTTGATGATTTATTTGCAAAGAAAGGAATCCCAAATGGTAGCTCCGTCTTGGTTGCAGGTGGTCCAGGCACTGGAAAAAGCATTTTCTGCAGACAAATATGTTATAATCTTGTTTCTAAGGGTAAACGGTGCATGTATGTAAGCTTTGAAGAAAGTAAAGAGCGCATTGAAAAGAGTATGAAGAGTTTTGGATGGGACGTTACAAAATATATCAAAGATGGCACGTTTTTAATACAGAAGATAAATCCTCTCGACATCCTAAGAATGAAATTCGGTTCTTTGGGCGGCTCCGGATCTGCTACTGATATTTCGTACAAAATAAAACCACTTGTGATTCCTCGAGACTTTAATCCGAATGTAATTGCAGTTGATTCATTGAGTGCCATTATTGCTGCGTCCGTTTCAAAAGAGAAAAACTATCGGATATACCTGCAACAATTGTTCAGTTTTTTTGAAGAAACAGGCGCTACATCATTTTTAATTACAGAAACAGACCCAATGCCAACAAGATATAGCGATACAGGTATTGAGGAGTTTTTAGCCGATGGCATAGTAGTTTTATATAATATTCAGAAAGATGACGTTCGTGAAAATGCCATCGAGGTGTTAAAAATGAGATATGGAAAACATGAAAAAAAGATGGTATTGATGAAAATCACAGAAAGTGGCCTAAAAATTTTCCCGCAGAAAAAAGTGTTTGTTTAATCACTTAACAAAAATTTCTATAGAAATTTGAAAGGTTTTGCATGTTGATCAAGTTTTTTTGCACCGTATTTAATGATAAGATGCTCGATTTGTTTAATTTGTATCTTATTTAATCCAGTTCTCTTCAATATCAGGTTGTCTTGTTCATCGTATATTCTTATGGTTCCATCCTCTGTATTAGAGATTGCTTTGTATATTTCGCCGTTTTGCAACCAGATCCAGATGTTTGTTTTTTCTTCGACCATATTGACACCCGATTCAACATCTTTATGGTTATACTTTTATTTTAATAACTATATAAATATTTCTATACAAATATAGCCCATACACATAAGGAGAAAGTCTTTTGGGCATTATCTAGAAAAAGATAACATAATATATGTGGAAATTTATACCACCTGTAGTCTCAAAAAAAGGTGATATTGTGGAGAGAGTTCAAACAGGTGTTGAAGGGCTAGACAACGTCATAGGCGGTGGCATACCAAAAAAGTCAATTACTCTAGTTTCAGGTCCACCAGGTAGCGGTAAGAGCATTTTCTGTTTTCAGTTTTTAAATGAAGGAATAAGAAAAGGAGAAAAGTGCCTTTTAATGACATTGGATAAGAAAGTCGAGGGGCTATTGATCCAGGCAAAAGAGCTTGGGTTTGATTTTCAGCCTGCTATCGAGAAAAATCTTGCAAAATTCCTCTTTTTAAACTTGAACAAAAAAATGGTCTATGAGGCTATGACAAATGAAATCTTATCAGGACAATATGACCGGATAGTTTTGGATTCTATCACGCCATTATCCGAAATGCCTATTTATTTACAAAACACAGAAGCTGCACAGGATATCAGTATGATTGGTCCGGAAGACTTTCCATCAAACACCAATTTACCTATCCGAAGAATGCACTTAAGATTTATATTGAATGCATTAGAAACCACTGATTCAACTTCTGTAATTACCTCTGAATTGCCAGTAGGATCTTCCTTATTATCAAGAGATGGCATTTCAGAATTCTTAGCAGACGGTGTCATTGTTCTCAGTCTCGACCCCACTATGGATCGAAGAAAACTATCAGTAATGAAAATGAGGAACACGAAGCACACATTAAAACCACATGACGTCGAAATAGGCCAAGGTGGAATAAGGTTCGTTTAATCATCTACTGAAAAACATGTTGAAATATAAACCTCCAAAAAAACTACGAGCTCTTTTTATTGCTCATTACGCACCCTTATTGCTTATAATTATGATAGGACCGCTAACAGCATTTTTTAGCGTGTGGCAGCTCCCTATACCTCGACTCGCGAGCATTATATTGGGGGCAGTAATATTCCTCATTGGCACCTATGTGTATTTTAAATGGGAAATATTCTGGCACAAAACTTACAAGGGGCAACTTGTAACAAACGGTATTTTTCAACATATCAGACATCCACATTATACATCGCTGCTTATCGTAGGGTTTGGGTTAGCATTCTTTTTTTATTCAATAGCAGCACTGCTTATTGCAGTCATTGCGATACCTATAATGATATGGAGTATTATTGACGAGGAAAAGTTATTGATAAAACAATATGGCAAGGATTACGAAGAATATATGAAAAAGATCCATTGGAGGATAATACCAAAGATATTCTGAGGTTTCTAACAGTAGCTCTCACAATATGTAAAACTACTGATTTTATTAATAAAGAGTTGATATAATGTTGTAGATTGGGGGAGAAATAAAATGACAAAAAAAAGTTACTCTTGGATTGATGTTATTCCATCAACGTTCGCAAGTCTACTCTTTATTTCACAGATTATCGTTGGTATTTATTTACTATCTGATGTTTCGCAAAATGAAATAGTGGCCTACCTTGGTGTCGGACTGTATACTTTTTCAGGTTTGATTTTTGGCATGCTTCCAATTATTGAATTTCGTAAAAAAGGTGGTGTAAAAAAAGGTAAAAGCTATATTCAGACAGCTAAGATTGTTGAATCTGGCATATATTCTATTGTTCGTCATCCACAGTTTGTAACTTTTATACTATTTGCAATTGCTGGTATGCTACTTTTTCAGCATTGGATTGTGATCTTTCTGAGTATTCCTATTATACCACTAACCTACATCGATTTATTAAGGGCAGATAAGCGGTTAATTCGGAAATTTGGTGATGATTACAAAAAGTATATGCAAAGGGTGCCAAGAGCAAATTTTATTCTTGGCATCATTCGGTTGTTTCGGGTTAAAAAGTGAAATTAAATGTCAAATTTGAATTTATATAGAATCGAGAAAGATCATATAAGAGAGAATTTAAATGATTACACAAGAAAGGCATTTAAATTGCTTCCAGAATGCAAGAATCTCCATATTTTAGATGTGGGGTGTGGAAGCGGTGTACCAACAATAGAACTAGCAAAAATATCTGATGGATATATTATTGGGATAGATATTGATGAAACATCATTGAATTTGCTCCAAAGAAAAATAAAGGAAATGGAATTAAATAATCAAATAAGTGTTATTAATGGTTCAATATTGACTATGGATTTTCCTGAAGAAAGTTTTGATATCATTTGGGCAGAAGGTTCAATATTTGTAATTGGGTTTGAAAACAGTTTAAAGAAGTGGCGTCGTTTTTTAAAACCTAACGGATTTTTAGTATTTCATGATGAAAATAAAGATAAAATCAAAAAACTTGGAGCGATAACAAAGTATGGCTATTCACTTATCGCTCAATTTGAAATATCAGATAATCTCTGGTGGCTTGAATATTATACGCCCTTAGACCTGCTTATTCAAGGGTTCCGCCATAAGTATCCTAACGATTCTGAACTTATTAATGAACTTAATAAAGACCAGATTGAAATTGATAAATGCAAGTCAAATTCCGTAGTATTTAGTTCATTTTTTGTAATAATGCAAAAGATTTAGATGTATTCCAAAGATATTCTAAGGTTTCTACCATTATGCATCAGCTCATAGGCTTTGCCCTAAAAGTCCGTTTTGACTCAAAAGTCTACATTTTGACCTAAAAGTCTGACTTAAATGTGACTTTTGAGGCAAAGCCCAGCTCATAGAAAGTTTTATATAATAGTTCTCATATGAGTAATATATAGGAATGTAAAATATGCCAGGATATGGACGCGGATATGGCCACGGTCGCGGAAGATGCCGCGGGAGACGATGGATTGAACAACTCCCTGAGACAACCCACTTTCAACCATACG
>CAZYFW010000052.1:0-9283 GCA_964646685.1 uncultured Thermoplasmatales archaeon | reverse complement strand
CTGATCGGAATCCCAATAGGTCTTCAATTCTTAGCAGGGCATGCACAGATTTCTTTTTATTCCCTCATAGTAGTGGGATTATACTTTTTATTCCGATCTTTCTTATTTTTAAAAGAGAGTAAAGATTACAAAAGAGTATCTAAGTTATTACTCATTTTGGCTTTGGCTTTAGGGGTTGGAATATCATTGGCAGCAATACAACTCCTTCCTTCTTTTGAACTTTCTCAGCATGTAACACGGGCAGGTGGAGCGAGTTATGAGTTTGTCACCTCGTATTCCTTTCCACCACACAACCTAATAACAACTATATTGCCAAATTTCTACGGAAATCCAGTCGAAGGATCCTATTTGAATGTTTGGAACTACTGGGAACTGTGTTTATATATTGGGATCCTAACCATGATTCTAATATCATTTGCGATTTATTTCAAAAGAAAAAATAAATATGTAATATTTTTCACTGGTTTAGCAATTCTTTCACTATTGCTAGCAATGGGGAGAAATACGCCCTTCTATTGGATTTTATGGAAGTTTGTTCCAGGATTTGATATGTTTCGCGTTCCTGCAAGATTTTTATTTTTATTTACGTTCTCGGCTTCTATTTTAGCAGGGTTTGGATTTAGTTTTTTAAGGGGAAAGTTATCATTACAAGAGCTAGAAAAACTCTGGAAATTCATCAAAATATTGATCGGAATAAGTGTCCTATTGGTATTCATCATTGGTGCAACATACATTGCAAGAGATCAAATCATTTACTTTGTTAGAAATATTATATTACAAAGCTATCAAATTTCAGATCATTCTATCTTATCTATCGAAACTCTTCAAAAAATTGATTTGGTTTATGCATCTATCATAAATGATCTACTTATCTTATTGGCATTAGTTATAGGCAGTATAATCATACTTATTTTTCGAATAAAAAAGACGAAACCTTTTAAACTTAAAAATCTCAATATGAAACCAGAAGATATCTTTAAAATCGCTGTGATATTGTTTATTATTTCAAATCTTTGGTTCTACCATAATAGCTTTATTATCACAAAAAATTCACAAGAAATTTACAGCGAACCAGATTATATAGTATTTCTAAAGGAAAATTCTGAAGGATTTCGATATTATGATGCAGATGAAAATATCCTAGATAATTTTCAGATAATTTACGGAATTAATGATATTAATGGATATGATCCAATCATGTTAGCAAATTATGATCAATTTTTTACCTCCATTCATAATTTGTCTGATAATCAAAATCATCCTATACTCAATTTACTAAATGTCAAATATGTTCTTACATCAACGCAACTCAACAATAGCGGATTCAAATTAGTTTTTGATAACAATGATACATATATCTATGAAAATGAACAGGTTTTACCACGCGCATTTGTCATTTATAATATTACAGTATCTTCTGAAGCGGAAATCCTACAAACATTAAAAACTGACAGTTTTAACCCAATTGATGCTCTCCTTACAGATAAAAACATTGGTACTACAACACATAATGGTACAGGGTTCGAATCGGTAGAAATTACAAAATATTCTCCAAATGAAATCATCCTAAAAACAAATCTAACACAACCCGGTTTCTTGATTTTAAGTGAAGTTTTTTACCCAGGATGGAACGCATATGTCGATGGAAAACAACAGGAAATTTATCCAGCATATCGTGCTTTACGAGCAATTTCTCTAGATGCAGGATCGCATATAGTTAAATTCTCATATGATCCTTCATCATTAATGATGGGTTTCTACATAACCTTGTTTGCGATAATTTCTATAGCCATAATTATCGGCATAAAACTTATTATTCATTTTAACGTGCTTCATTTGATAAAGCGAAAGTGATTAAATTTATTTTCTAACAACTTCCGGAAAAATTATATTGTCATAGTTTATCCTGATGCTGGTGACAGTTTCCATCATAATAAAAAGAGTAAAATGAGATGGCAACATGACTACAAAAAATCTAAATGAAAAAGGAATCTGCATTGCGGGCTTAGTATATGTTGGGACTGTAACAAGAGTCTGCTTAGCAGAACATGGGAAACCAGTTTTGGACTATTTAAAAAAGTTTCACAACAATAAAAAGAGGAAATTGAAATGAAAATTTTTGTAACTGGATCAGCAGGATTTATTGGATATCACACAGCCGAGGCACTCCTTGAAAGAGGTGATGAGGTTGTAGGTATAGATAACTATACTGATTATTACTCTCCACAATTAAAAAAAGATAGAAATGCTCTATTAAAAAAATTTGAAAACTACCAAGATTATTCTGGTGATATATGTAATAAAGAACTCCTCGAGAAGATATTCAAAACAGAAGAATTCGACAAGGTATGTCATTTTGCAGCACAAGCTGGCGTTAGATATTCGTTAAAACATCCATTTGTTTATCAACACTCGAATTTAGACGGCTTCGTTAACATAATCGAATATTCTAAACGATTCAACGTGAAGAACTTCATCTACGCCTCTTCCTCTTCGGTATATGGTGGTACGAAAAACATACCTTTCAGAGAAGATGAAAAACTAGACAAACCATTATCATTATATGGAGCTACAAAAATAGCTGATGAAGTAATTGCTTATGCTTATAATCATCTCTTCTCGCTACCATGCACCGGCCTCAGATTTTTTACAGTATATGGGCCATGGGGCAGACCTGATATGGCCATCTTCAAGTTCGCTGATTTAATGGTCAAAGGAAAAGCCATTGATGTCTATAACTATGGAAAGATGCAGCGTGATTTTACATATATTGATGATGTCGTACAGGGGGTTTTAGCCAGTGTGGATAAGGATTTTGATTTTGAGATATTTAACCTTGGAAATTCTAAAACTGTAGAACTTGAATATTTTATCGAATGCATAGAAAAAGAGCTAGGCATCAAGGCAGAAAGGAATCTCTTACCTCTGCAACCTGGTGACCTTGTCGCGAGCTATGCAGATGTCAGTAAAGCTAAAAGGATGCTAAATTTTAATCCAACTACAAACGTTGAAGAGGGGATAAAGAGATTTATTGAATGGTACCGAGAGTATCATGACATCTGAATAAGGCTAATGTTAAAAGTGTTTTGTTGGGTGTAACGAAATTCTTAATTTGTAATTATAGAAAAACCCTTATCTTACTGTTATTCACAACCATCTGCTCCCCTAAGTAGATTTTCTGTGATGCTGGCTATGAATCAACTGGAAGAATCAACATCAACCATGCAACTAGCAATTTTAAATATGCCCGGTATTCCCACGATTAGAGTAAATAAGTTAAGTATTAAATGATGAACTACCGCAATTGTTACTGCAATATCTGGTGAAACATTATTAAAAATTAATAATATTGCGAGCGTTCCCTCAAATATACCTATATCTCCAGGGGTCGTTGGCGCGGCTTTTATAAAGTTTGCAAAGATAATAGCCATTATCACAAATTGGATTTCAATTTGATAACCGATACCTAATGCAATTAAATAACAGATAATAGAATCAGCAGACCATATCCCTAACGATATAATAACCCCTAACAAAATTAATTTAATAGACAAAAATTTTTCATAGTTTTTTGCAAATCCTTTTATAAAATCAGCGACGTTAATGTGAATCCGTCCAGATTTTTCTACTCTTTTTATGAATTTATTTGCAAATCTTGATGTGAGATTTTCAATTAACAGCGTCCTATTTGAAATCATTACAAACCCAATAACACCTCCAATTATAAGTAGAGAAAATACAAATGCTCCGAATGCCCATGATGGCACTTTGATAAATATTAAAACAAAAGTAGCGAAAATCAGTAGTGCCATAAAATCCAAGACTCTTGTATGAAGAACGGATGCAACGCTTTTTGAAAAGGGAATATATTTTCTTAAAGCAATCGTTCCAGAAATATCACCAAGTCTTACAGGCAGTATTAAGTTTAGTGTGTTTGAACCTATATTGATTAGAAATGCATCCTTAAACGAAATTTTACCAGATAATTTTCTTATAAAAAAATAGAGTCTAGTAGCTCGAAGAAGCCACGCCCCCGAGTAAATAATAATTATAATCAGTAGATATTCAATCTTTAATTTTATCAAGTTATTAACAAATTTATCGAATCCAATGTAGTATATCATTCCTATAACTAAAATTATGCTGAAGACGAGTAGAACGACTCTTTTAAGATGTTTGTGAAATTTTGGAGAATGATGTTCTCCTTCGTTTGTTTCATTTATACTTGAATTTTTCCTATTATTCATGAATTCCTCAAATTAAACCCTATAGAGTGTTTTTCTATACTTTGTTTATATTTATTTTGTAGGTTTTTTTCTTCGCCTTAATTATAGGTTTCAATTCGTTCTTAAGAGCGCGCAACCCACTTATTTGCATATGTATTACCCCAGGGATTCTACCAAAAGTAAATTGTGTAGCGACACCATGTTCTCTTTTAATATGACTAATAGGCACAGCGGAGATTTTGTAGCCATTTATATATGTTCTTATTATTAGCTCGGTTGAAAAACCAAATTTGATATGTTTTATATGTCTAACGACTTCATCCACTACATTTTTCTGCATCATCTTAAAACCGCAATTTGTATCGATCATATATATTCCAAAATAAAACCAAATCAGTCTATTATAAAATCTTGTTAAAATCTTGCGAGACAATGGGTCATGTCTCTTCACTCGCATACCACAAACTAAATCATAATTCTCTATTTTTTTAAGAAGTTTCCAAAAATCTCTAGGGTCATGCTGACCATCAGAATCACTAAAAAATACAATTTCATTCTTTGCCAATAGTAATGCATCTCTAACACCATGGAGATATCCTTTACGCTCAGGGCCCATTACCAGTCGCATAGGAATCTCTTTTGAGAGTTCAGTAAGAATTTCCTTAGTGCCATCATCGCTCCCATCTTCTGCGATGATGAACTCGCTATTGGGGTATTTCCTAATTATTTCATCATAGTATCCTCTTATGACCTCCTCAATTATCTCCGCTTCATTATAAACAGGTAATACTACGGAAACAGATTTTTCTTTTTTAATTGTCATTATTTTTATTCAACCTCCTTATATGTCCTTGTCGCATTCAAGGCACTTTCAATTGTAGCATCCATATTCAGATATTTAAATTCCGAAAATCTACCACATAATTTAATACCTAATTTTTCAAAATAATCATAAGCAATTCGGATATTTTTTTGATAATTATGATCAAAAATTATATATGCATATTTCGAACGGACAATTTCAGAAAAACATACATCATTTTTATCAATTATTTCAAATTTATCTAAATCATTTATTGTTTCCCCAATCAGTTTTTGATTGTCCATACTCCAAACATCATCATTATAATTACAGGTTATTTCTGCCAATAATGAAGATTTGCCTTTCGGTACAACCTCTCTACTAAAATTAAACGGAAAACTTACCCGATTAAACCTACCATCTTCTTTACTAGGAATGTAAAGCCACGAAATATTATTCAAATTGGGTTTATCGATACCAATCATTATAGTAATTAATGAGTTATATATCAAATCATTAATTGCGTTCTCTACTTTTTTTGGCACATTCTCAATTAATTTCAAAATTTCTTGCAAAGGAATAGTAGACACTATCATATCAAATAATTCGGATTTTCCATTATTATACTCAATCCGCCATTTTCCGTCGTATTTTTCAATTTTCTCTAACTTTGCATCGGTCTTTATTTTATCCTTAATCGATTTTTCCAATGATTTTATCAACGAATGAATCCCTTCTTTTTTTGGATAGTAAAAATACAATTGATGGGTATACCCCTCTGTTTTTATTCCCAGGGAGGATTTAACAATATCTCCAATAGGTGGGGAGGGAACTCGCCCCTTTACCCAATCGACATTCATCTTATCTGCCGGATAGTTCCAAATTTTTTCATTGTAGGGCAACAGGTATTTCTCTGTTATCCCTTCTCCAAAAGTGTAATACATCCATTCCTTGAAATTAATGGGAGGGGCAATTTCTCCTTTCTCTTTTTTGATAAAATTTTGTATAAAGTAATAAAGACATTCAAAATTATCCATTTTCGGAAGATCATGTAACCCATTCTCAAACGGATATCTCACATAGTTTTTCTTAAATAGAATTTTTGTGTTCCTTTTTATTTTATTTTTATTTTCCCCAAGTAATTGAGTCATATAGTTTAGGATTTCTTTATTACGAGAAAAGATTATGTGAGAGCCGCCACAATCAAAAGTAAATCCTTTTTTTTGTAAAGTCCTGCACAGCCCTCCACATTCATTATTTTTTTCGAAGATTTTAAAATCTTTTTTTAGATTATTTCCCAGGGCTAATCCCGCTAATCCACCGCCCAATATTCCTATTTTCATATTTCGCCTTTTCAAAAATATATTTATTATTTTTTAGCAAATACTACTACACCTGTATTCTCAAATAGCGTTTTAAAGTTCTCTGATTCCCTCAATCTACTTGTAAGACAGGCTCTTGCTTGACTTTTACTAATAAAAATATGTGTAAATTGAACATCATATTCATCGCATACTTTTATAAGATCATTTATCTCAGTGGCTTTTAAAAGATCATTATGCATATTTGCGATCCGCTCGAAATGTTCAGTCCATTCACTTCCAAAACCGGAATTTAATGTTGTTCTATGTGTTATAGCAGGAAACCAATCTCTCAGCCACCACTCTCTCACAGGGTCATGGTCATAGTGTATAACAAAAAATGTACTATTTTCCTCTGTATTTTGTTTAATCCATTTCATTGCTTCCATGCCCTCTTTTTCTTCAGAGATTGTTGGAGCTAAAGCAGAGGAATAATTAAAAGCTATTACAATTCCATGGAAAAGTATTATGATTACAATCGAGGCTATGAGCAACCGATGTATATCATTCGCTTCAGAAATCTGCTTTTTAAAACCTGGAATTACAACTTTGAATAATCCAAAAGTAACGAGTATGGCTGCAAGAATTGGAACGATATAACCAATTTCTCCAGGAAATAAGACACAAAGAAATAAAATTGGCAACAAAAAGTTTCTCCTAGTTAAACAATAAAAAATGCCAAATAGACAAAGTGCAGCCCAAAATACTCCTACAAATACATCAAAATTTATAATTTTTAATATGGATCCAAGAATGTTGCTCGACTGTTTAAACATAAAACCATTTATAAGGACACCAATACCATGATTATTGATTACTATTAGCCACCAGGGAGAACTAATAGCTGCTCCAATTAAAGCAACATATATGAATTTCTTTATATCAAATATCCATGCACCCTTCAAAAACGAAAACACCAATAAAGCGATTAAAAAGGCAAATCCCCCCCCTGGGCTTCCCAATACTGTAAGACCAAAAAGAACACCAGTAATAATTATGTATTTCCTACTGTTGGTAGAAAACATTTTGTACATAAATATCAGTCCGATGATAAACATGAAGGTCCCAAAGCTTTCACATAAGCCTTCCCCAGGAATAAGATCTAAAAAAGCAACAGGTATTATAGCATATACAAGAGTACTAAATAAAATAAGTTTCCTCTCTTGAAATACTAACCTTGCTAAGAAGTAAAATGCAATAACAGTGGCTACACTTATAAAAGTTGGCAAATAGACGTGAAGAATAAAAGTGGATAAAGGAGTGAACTTTGCTATTAAGGCATTTAGATAAAAAAGTAAGGGCGGATATGCAAATGGTATACCTTCAGCAGTATAATATGGAACCATCATAGGGTATGCAAAATTATTTTCGAGAATAGTTTCAGAGAAATGATAATAAAGTCCACCGCCGTTAAAAGGCAAATCCGTAGGTAGCCCCGTTTTAATAAGGGGGAGAAATCTTAAATAAAATCCTAATAAAAATATCAATACAAAAATTAATTTTTCCCGTTTTTCTATGAATCGTTCCAATGAGGCTAATCCACCATTCAACCAACTAATAGTATTTTCTAGGCTCATTGGCTTCATACAACAAAGATAAAACTCTAGATATGATAATAATGTTTCGATAAAACTAGTATCATGACGTTTAAACAAGATAGATTAAAAATATTTTTTTAAAATATAGTTAATGAATCTTAACAAAACCTTTATAATAATATTTTTAATTTGTAGAATACTATGGAACCGATGTATTCTATAGTAATACCCGTTTATAATGAAACCGAGAACATAATTCCCCTATATAAAAAATTATCTCCAATATTGGATGAACTTTCTAAGGACTCTGAGGTTATATTCATTGATGATGGTAGCACTGATGACACTATAGAACAAATTAAAAAAGTAATTGAGAAAGACGGGCGGTTCAGATGTCTGCGACTTAGAAAAAATTTTGGACAGACACCAGCCATAAGCACAGGATTTGACCATGCGAAAGGAGAAATTATCATTACTATGGATGGTGACTTGCAAAACGACCCTATGGATATCCCCCGCTTAATAAAAAAAATCGATGAGGGATACGATGTAGTTTCTGGCTGGAGATACAACCGAAAGGACCCTGGCGTTTCAAAAAAAATCCCCTCTAAACTATCTAACAGACTAGCCTGTCGACTAACTGGACTAAAACTACATGACTACGGTTGCACCCTCAAAGCATACCGCAAATCAGCTCTCAAAGACGTACAACTCTATGGGGAGATGCACAGATACATACCTGCAGTATTACACTGGCAAGGATTCAAGGTAGCAGAAATCAAAGTTACACATCACCCGCGGACAAAAGGCAAAACCAAATATGGTACAAAACGACTCTTCAAAGGGCTCTTCGACCTAATCAACTTCAAATTCTGGTCAGGATACTCTACAAGACCATTATATTTTTTCGGCGGTTTAGGCCTATTATCCTTTCTAATAGGATTCATTATAAGCCTTTACCTAGTACTTCTCAAGTACTTATATGATGTTTCCCTGACTGAGAGACCATTATTACTATTGGGGGCGCTTTTCATAATACTAGGTGTTCAGCTTACCATGTTCGGCTTTCTAGGCGAGATGATAATACGCGTCTATTATGAAAAAAGTGAGAGAAAAACCTACGCGATTGCTGAAGAGCTGAGGAACGAGTAGATGAATTTATCCAAACTGCGAGATTTTCTTAAGAAAAAACTGGTAATGGATTTTTCCAAATATTTCGTTATAGGAATTATTGTTACTATAATGGGGATATTTTTAACATGGTTCCTGATTGATATCTTTGTTATAAATACAATAATCGCTAGATTTTCTGTTCTTGCATCCCTTCATTTTGTAAAATTCTTTTCCTATAGAATA
>CAZYFW010000051.1:7351-9341 GCA_964646685.1 uncultured Thermoplasmatales archaeon | reverse complement strand
TTGGCAAAAAACTTTTAAAAGCTGCTGAAGAAGAGATGCATCCCAATGGAATTAAAAAGATAAGACTTGAAGTTTCAGCAGGCAACGTTTCGGCCATTAAGCTCTATGAAAAATCAGGTTTCAGAAAAATTGGTATTTTAAAAAATTATTATAACTATGAGCAGCATGGAACATATAACGCCTATAGAATGATAAAAGAGCTGACAACCTAAATATAAAACTATGATTCATCAAAAGAAATCCATTCTTCTTTTTTTAATTTGCAGTAACCATTTGTGTATTTTTCAATTATTCCCATTATTTCATTTCTTAAATGTTTAGGCATTATATCAGGATCACAAGTAATTTCATTAATATGTATTTTTTCTACATGATCTATTGGTTTTATTTTAGGTAAATTCTCTTTGTTACCAATTAGATAAAATGATTGATTTTTTTCATCCTGATCAAGTCTAAGATTAGTAGGAGTAACTCGATTGATAAATGATTCAATATGCTTATGCTTGAAGTTCATTATTTTCGGGTCTGTCTTATTAGCTAATAAAAAAAGTAAAACACCCATACATTTTGAACATGTTCCACATGGTACAACCTTATTATTTTCAAAATGACATGAGTGGCATGATCGTTGAAGCCTTGCAAGTTTTGGATAACGATTAACAAGTATTTTTTCTACAATTAAACCAGATATATTTCTAACTGCTGACCATTGAATAAAACCTGGTATTCTTTTAGTATTCCAATTATTCATAATAATATCATAATCCTGATGTTGATCATATACTCCATAATAATGCTTAATTCCGAGATATTCTGGGTCGTATCTCAAATCATCAAATTCACTACCAATGAGAAGATTCCCAATTTTTTTATCAACAAATATTGGCAATAATAAAAAAACATAAAATGGGAAAATACACAAACGGATAGGATAGGTATCGGCCCGTACTTTTCTATGATCGGGTCTGATAAATTTTAAATTGTCAAGCATAAAAACATAAAATCGGTCAACATTTGTCCAAACACGATGAGTGTTAGAATCTATTTTTTTATGATGTCTGTAAGCAGGTAAAGCGGTTCTCCAGTGGCCTCCACTTTCGTTTACATATAAAGGATATGTTTTACATCCTATTTCATTTAATAAACCGTAAGTAAGAAGACTTTCTTTGCCTCCGCTTGATAGAATGCCACAGCTATTCTTGTCCACATCTGGTGTAATTATTTTATCATTGTAAACTTTAGTTGGTTCAATCTTAGCTTTTGGATTTGCATCTTCTGTTTTTACATCTTCTTGTTTCGGAAGAAAATCTGGAAGAATATAGTTGGCCCTTCTTTGCAATATCTTATTTACAAAAATATCTCTGCTAAAAATTTCATTCAACTCATTTAGAATATCACAATCTGTTTTACTTATGGGAAAATTCAACTTGAACTTTTTTGAAAATAGACCATAATTTAAAATTGGCATTGTAAAAGCAAGTCTCAATAGTGGAAGAGAGTCAACTTTAACTTTTTCTTGATATTTTAGCATGATTGAAAAAGCAGATTCATCACCATCTGTTTTATTTAGAACTATATTTGTTTTAACACTTTTACCATTAATTATTGGTTCTGAAATTTCAATTGAAGAAAAACAAACCATATCTGATATTTTACCTGGCATTAAGTTCCTCCAAAGAATCAACGATTGCACTAACACTGTCACTCAATGGTTCAACCACAGGGACATTGAAAAGTTTATTTAGTTTTATTTTTGCATTTTTAATATCTTGTTTATCCATATTCTCACGATTTATACCTATTCCCAATAAGGGTTTCTCAGTAAGTAGCTCTGCAATTTTGACAACCCTTTGAGGATCAGGCATTAGATATTCTGGAAAACCATCAAGATGAGGTCTCTTTGGAGCATCAACCAATAAAAAACCATCAATGCGACCAGCAGCAAGGATTTCAAACCCACCTGGAAAAAAAGGATGCACAAGACTTCCTT
>CAZYFW010000051.1:0-7341 GCA_964646685.1 uncultured Thermoplasmatales archaeon | reverse complement strand
CCCTTCAATAATCATAATATCGGGTCTTAAATCATTCCAAGAATCAATAATTGCACCTTCGATTCCACCAGCCACAAAATCATTAATCATTGCATCTAGTACAATACCATGTGGCCAACCTTGTATCCAACCAGTTTGACCGGTATATATCATGTCAGTTTTTCTACCCCTTTTCTTCAGTTCTTCGTTTATCATAACAGCTATAGTTCTTTTTCCAACTGCAGAGTCGGTTCCTAAAATTGCAATACGAGTTGATTTAACCTCTTTGATTTTACCTGTATAAAATCTTTTATGATCGCGAAATATCTTTCTTACATCTGTAATTTCACAACCATTTTTTTTTGCAAGTTTTTTAAACACAGGATCTTCTGATATAAACTGATGCAGGCCAGATACAACATCGAGACCTTTTTCAATAGCCCAAATAGTAGCTTTATCATAATCCTTAGGTAAAATACCCCCTTCTGAGACAGCTCCAATGATAAAAGTATTTGCATCTGATTTAGCGTATGCTCTATCAAGATTATTGTAAAGAGGTATATTTCTTTTTACACCATCTAAAATTTCACCAGCATCGCCTTCAGCAAGTGTAGTATCAACAACACATTTTACATCAAACCTTTTACTAAATCTAACAAGACCATGAGCAGTTTTACCATCAGCACAATTAAAAAACTGATCCGCATAAACAATAGCACGCTTTTTAGCCATTAACTTACTCAACACCCCAATAAAAATCTATGCAATATTCACTTTCTCCCTGTTAAAATGATTACATATCGATCATTAGGCAATGGATCCTTTCTATGTCTATCTAAAAGTGCAATAAGACCAGCAGTTGAGGCAGGTAGCACACTAAGTCCCTCTTTTTCCCTTAGTAATTTCGAAAAAAACGTCATATTTTTATCACTAGCATAAGCTCCCCATCCACCAGAGTCTCTAATAGCCTCAAGTGCGTAATCACCATCGATAGAACGCCAGTTAATCAAAGGTTCGTTAACAGCAGTTTCATGAATCTTTTCTGGAGAAAGATCCTCACAGGCAGAAAGATTTTTTAAAAAGGCTTGAATAATAGGATTTTTTCCAAATGATGAACCAGCTATTATCCTAGGGATCTTAGATGTTTTACCGCGTCTATAAAGACTTACAAAACCTTTGTATACTCCAGCGAGAGTTGTACCATTAGAAACAGGCAGTGCTAAAACAGCTGGTGCATCACGCAATTCATCGTAGATCTCATAGGCTATCTCACCATATGCACTTAATTGAATCATGGTGTTCTCCCCGCCAGCATTAGCATCATAATACTCTTTTTTATCAGCAACCTCCTGAGAGATATTTACTGCATTTTCATAATCTCCAGCTACGCGAATAATTCTTGCACCATTTTCCTCAATTTCTTTAATTCTATTAGTATGATATTTTTCAGGGATATATATCTCACAGTTTACCCCAGAAATAGATGCAGCAAGAGAAATTGCGGCTCCATAATTTCCACAAGTGGCAACAGTAACAGTGTCATAGCCCCTCCTTAATGCATCCACAACTTGAGCAAAAGCAATACGATCTTTCTGAGTACCAGTTGGAGTAGTTCCTTCGAATTTTAAAAAAATTTGACGAAGGCCAAACTCACGTTCAATATTTCGAGCACGAGTAAGGTTAGTGTCACCAATCTCAGAGTCAATGATATCTTCCAAAGCTTCTAATCTTTCTTCTAACGAACGATTTCTATCTGCAGCAATTTTTCTTTGTGAATCAAGCTCAGGAGCTATTGAAGGAAATTGAGATTGTGCTCCATCTAAAATATTTAAAATTGTATCTGATTTGACATCATTAGAATTTTCTTTATTAGAAGAACTGCCATTTTTTGATTCCAAATCTGAAGGCATGATATGGCCACTAACCAAATTAACATTAGCATGATAGCATTATATAAAAATATCGAAAGAAATTGAAAGGTAAGATGTATAGATATAATATTGCATTCTGGTAAAAAATTGAAAATAATAAAGATAATTTTTTAAAAAAAAAATTCTGATAAAGGTGATACATGGAATCGTTCGACTCTCAGTACGATTATGACAGTACTATTTTCTCTCCAGATGGAAGACTTTTCCAAGTTGAATATGCTAGAGAAACAATTAAAAAAAGATCCACTACATTGGCGTTAAAATATAAAGATGGGGTTTTGCTACTTGCCTATAAAAATATTTCTTCAAATTTAATTGAACCATTATCCATTGAAAAAATAACTCAAATCGATAACAACTTTGTATGCGCATATATAGGTTTATCTGCTGATGCCAGACATCTGATAGAGTATTCCCAAGAGATATCTGCTAATTATAGGTTATTGTATGATGAACAGATAACTGTAAAAGGTTTGGTAGAGGAACTTTGTGCTTACAAACATTTATTTACAACCTTTGGTGGATTAAGACCCTTTGGTTTAGTCCTTATAGTTGCAGGTATTGATCCTACAGGCATCCATTTGTTTGCAACAGATCCATCCGGTGCATTTCTAGAATATAAAGCGTTTTGCAAAGGAGAAAAAAACGACAATATTTTAAAATATTTAAATCAGCATTATACTGAAAATTTAACACTTGATAAAGGAAGTAAACTAGCTTTTAATTCTATTAAAAAAACTTTTAAAGGGAAAATAAACATTAACGGTATAGAAGTTGGAATTATTAATAGGAGCAAGACGTTTTATAAACTTTCAAAAAAAGAAATTAGAAAAATGATAAAATGATCAAAAAAAAATCAATCTTCAGAAATATACAATACAATATCATTACTGTTAGCTGAAAAAAGGACCTCTTTAGCGGTTTTGTGAACAGCAATAGCCATATTTACATTGCCCTTTCCGTTTTTACAGTACTTATTGCGACATCTAAATATTATGATGTGATGGCTTCTCTTCATTTTATTATCCCTCTTTTCCTGATATGTTTAATGTTAGCATTCCTTGGAACTTATCTTATTTTAAGATCATTTAAAAGAATTAAAGACGTAGATCGTAAAATTCAAGAAATTAAAAAATTACATCATATGAGAGATATATGTTAAAGATTTATTTTCCTTTTCGCCATCCACTCATAAATCTAAAATGATTTCGTCTATACCAAGGTTTCATGTATGATGGTAAAACTTCGCTTACATATCTGATATCTTCAACAGAATAAAATGCCTTAGGGTTATATTGTTTAACCAAGTTAATCACCTGTTGAACATTTTGTCTTTTTACTACAGTAAAAATAATCTTGACTTTACCTTTTGACCCTTCAGCACCAACTGCTGTAATACCAAAATCAGATTTTTTAAATGCATCAATTAAATTCGTTGCATGTTGGCGGGTTATAATCCTTATCCCAACTGTCCCTATAGATAGCTTTTCGTCTAGGACAATTCCAACCAAGTTACCTATAGCAAATCCACTAGCATAAAAAACATAATAGTACATATTCGTAAGATTCTGCATTATCTGGCCAATTGCTAAAAGCCATATTAGAATCTCAAAAAAACCAACAATTGGTGCAAGATATTTTATTCCCTTTGATATAAATATAATCCTGATTGTTCCAAGACTAACATCACAAACCCGAGCAAAAAATATCAGCAATGGAAGAAGAATCCATGCATAAATCTCTGAATAAGTAAGACCAAGTAACTCCATAATTATATTCTCCCAAGATACATTAGATAGTATCCAGCGAAATATATTAGATTTTTAAGTATTTTCCGTGTTTTTCAAGACATATGGCCCTTTTTTCCGCGATATTGCCGCTAAATTGTTATAAACATAATATAAATATAATAATCAATTGAAAGCACAAAGCTTTCATAAGGAGAATAAAAAGATTATGCCACCAAAAAAGAAAAAAAGAACCAAAGATGAAGAAGAACGATTAGAACAACTTGGAATTTATGAAGACGATGAAGAATACGATGATAAAGACGAAGATGAAAAGGAATCATGGAGAGATGTAGGTTAAATTTGAACATGTTAGAGATGACAGATTGTAAACATTTTAGATACAATGAGATTAAAAAAAATCAAGGAAAAGATGATATAAAAACATTACAAGTAGTTAATTGTCTAATGGGCATGGGCGGGATTAATGGCTGCCAAAAATATTGTCCACTTTATGAACCAAAGTAAGATTGTTCATTGGATGGTTGGCCAATTAAATTGTAGATGAAAATGATACATATGCGTAGTTTGTAAAAAAATTTGTTACGATTATGTGACAATACCAAATCATGGGAAGGTATATAATTAGATTAAAGATACTAAACAATTTGAGGTGAGGTTTGTGAGGGACGTAACAAAAAATTTTGGACGAAATGCGGGAAAAATTTGGGTTACACTTAATACCCAGGGACCCATAGATCAAGCTTCTTTAATCAGGAGCACAAAACTGCCATTAAATGATTTTTATATGGGGTTAGGGTGGCTTGCCAGAGAAAATAAAATCTGTAAGGATGGGAAGTTCTATAGGCTTGGAGAAACGAATTTAACAAATATGATTGGGGAAAACGCTGGAAAAGTATGGAGACTACTTAATTCGCAAGGAGAAGTTAATGTATCTTCAATTGCTGAGAAAACGCAGATAAAAATACAAGATGCTTATTCAGCGTTGGGATGGCTCGCACGTGAAGATAAAATTATTGGAAAAAAACTTAAAACAAATGCATTACTAGTAAAATTAAAATAATTGAGAAAAATAAAACGTTTTAATAGGTTGAATATACCAATTAAAAACATTCAAGGAACATGCAAAAAATAAATGAAAATAAAATTTCTTCGGAAACATACAATATTGTATCTCTTTTTCTTGCTGAAAAAAGAACGTCGCTCGCAATACTTAGAACAGGTATTGCAATATTTACACTACCAATATCTGTTTTTACAGTATTAATAGCAACTTCAAACTATTATGATTTAGCCACAGTGGTTTATTTTATAGCACCATTATTAATTATTTGTGTAATTTTAGTTATTCTAGGAGCATATCTCATAATAAGATCTTTTAGAAAAATAAAGGATATAGATTACAAAATTCAGGAAATTAAAAAACAAAAATTAAAATTTTTAGATCTTTGAAATAATAGAAGAATGATTTGATATTTTAAATTTAATGAATATTCTTTAGTTTACAACTTTTAAGCTTCTCAATAAAATTTTACTCTTGAAAAGGTTAACTTTATTTATCGAAAATGATTCACCTTCTTTTATGGAAAAACGAAATTCTACGCAATTTATGAAGTGTTTACTCATCATTTCAATAATTAGCATTTTCATTTTAACCACGACTGCCTCCAGTCAAATATTAAATCCTCATATTGGCGATGACGATGTATATGAGAAAACCGTAGAAGTTCAAAACTCCATTTATTTTAACTGGACGGTTTTTCGAAATTCAACCTCAAGCTATGTTGTTATGGTAACAGCACAAGGTTTTGAATCTTGGAACCAACAATTATCTCCATCTTATTTTGTTCTGGATGAAAACAATCCCTATAAAATTGTTAGCTTGAAAGCAACTGTTCCTGAATATCCAGATGAAAAAAGTAGAGAAGCAACGGTTTCGTTTACCTTTCGTCCATTAAATGGTACCGATACGATTACCCTCACGAAACAAGCCATCATTTCAGTCGAAAGTGCAATATCTGAGGAGGAAGAGAATACTATTCTTGGTGTTTTTGAAAATCCCTTACCTGCTCCTTTAAATACTCCATTGGGTGCATTTATTTTGAATGTTATCTTGTGGGTTATTATCGCTTTTGCACTGTATTATTTTATCAAAATCATTTTGATTGGATTTGCAAAACGAACAAAGACGACTCTGGACGACAAACTTATTGAAATCGTTCGATGGCCATTTTTAATTATCATTATTCTTTATGGTGCAGTACAATCGATTTTTAAAGTAATTATTACCCCTGGTATTCAATTCTCCATCTCAAGAATGTCTGTATTGATTTTCTTTGTTCTTGGAATTTACATGATCTACAGAGTTTTTAATGAAATTCTTGAAGCTTTAACGGAGAAAAAAGGTGGAAACGCTTCAATGTTTGGTGCTGTAATTCGCCCCGTTTTACGAAAAATTGGTGCGACCTTTATTATTATCGGTGGATTTATTTTTGCATTAAGCTCCATCGGGATTGAAGTTACGGCATTACTCGCTGGAGCGGGCGTCATTGGATTGGTCATTGCGTTTGCTGCTCAGGATACCCTTTCAAACTTTTTCAGTGGCATTCATTTATTGATAGACCGTCCATTTAAAATTGGAGATGTTATCTCTTTAGAACCTGGTCAATACACTCGTGTAGAAAATGTAGGGATGAGATCTACAAGACTTTATAGCATCTTTGATCACGAATTGATCATTATGCCCAATAATATGGTTGCAAACCAAAAAATTATCAATCTAGTAAAACCTGATGTCAGAATCAGGAAAAAATTTAATGTCAGTGTTGCCTATGGGTCAGATCTTGAAAAAGTGATGAAAATATTTTTTGATACAGCAAAAAAGCATCCAAATGTTGTAAAGGAAAAGGGATTTGAACCATTGATAAGGTTTTCTGATTTTGGTGAATCTGGTCTCGAATTTACTGTTATTTTATGGATAGATGAAGTAATGAATCAATGGAAAGTGCTTCATGACCTTCGCTTGGAAATCGATGCATTATTTAGAAAGGAAGATATCACGATACCATTCCCACAAAGAACGGTTTGGCTCAATCAAATTAATCAACTACAACCTGAAAATAAGAAAAAAAATGATAAAAAAAAGAATAAAAAAAGTTGATCCTTTTATTTTATGGGAATAGGTTGAAGTACACGACAATATATGAAAGAATCACGACAACATATAATCCTGCCCATAAGAACAGATTCCAATGCCTGATTTCATATCCATCCATGGGACTAAAGGGAAACAAGTCAATGAAGAGATTAAGAACCGCGACAATGATAATCATCTGAAGAATAGCTGAAGGACAATACAGATTCGCCAGGAATGCAATTAAGAGGACAGCATACAAAACTAGTGAAACAATGAATGTTACTTTCCCACATTTTTTGATATCTGCTTTTTCATCATAATGATGGTTTGCGGATAGGGAAAAGGTGTTTCCTAAAAAGGTGGAAACAAACATCATTCCAATACCAAGTGGCCAAATATAGTATTCTGATTGAAATTTATTTTTATAGCTTAAATATGATCGTAACCCTTCTTTTAACAAAACAACTACTAATACAATAACTAATATGATAAGAAAGGTCTCCCAGAAGAAATCAAGATCTGGTGCCCATGTCCAAGTGAGCACAAG
>CAZYFW010000050.1:0-9357 GCA_964646685.1 uncultured Thermoplasmatales archaeon | reverse complement strand
CACCAGGATTTTTTGCAATGATATCTTCCATAAATGCTTCAACGTTTTTATCCATTATATTCCTCCCAATTTTGGATGGTCACCGTATCAATAATCCCTATTAAAACTTTATTGCTAGCAAATTTATAACCATTTGATAAAACACTTGATAAAAACATTATAAAAAAGGACAAAATTCTATTGATATTAACTCACAATCTCACCCTAAATTTAGTAGATTTTAAATAGGTAAATTGGATAAAGGGGACTACAAAACTATCAGTAGATTCCATAAAGCAAAAATAAACTGACGTGTGATAGTTCATGAGCATAGTAGATCTAACTTCAATGGGGGAAGCTCAAGCTCAGCAAAGAGCTGATATCAACGAGCGCTTATCTAAACTTCAAGATGAAGTCTCTGATTATTGTTTCCAGTGTGCTAAATGTACATCTGGTTGTGAAGCACATAAGCTGTTGGAGTTAGAGCCGCATAAGATTGTTGCCCTCCTTAAAAGAGGACTAATCGATGAGATGGTTAATTCTGATATTATTTGGACTTGTATGAGTTGTTTTAAGTGTCGTGAGCGTTGCCCACAAAAAGTTGCACCTGTTGAGATTTTGTTTGCCCTAAAAAACATGGCAGTTGCAAGCGGCAAGCAAATTCCCGGTAATTATACTTCTATGCTTCAGTCCGTATTATCTATTGGTCTACTTCAAGATGTAAAAAATGTTGCAACTTGTGACAATAAAACCAAGACTAGATCAGATCTTGGACTTCCTGAGATTTCCAAGCCAACTGATCCAACAAAGTTTCAAATGATGCTTTCAAAACTTGCGGTTGAAAAGGTGTAGTTATCAGGGGATTTTGATGAAAAAATATGCGCTTTATCCTGGTTGTGTGATGCCAACAGAACAGTACGCTTACGAAATGTCAATTCGTGAGGTTATGCCCTTTCTTAATATTGAACTAATTGACTTGAAAGGCTTTTCATGTTGTGGAGAACCTCTTAAAAGTGTTAATCAAATGTTAACACTATCTCTTTCTGCAAGGACTCTTGCAATTGCTGAAAAAGAAGGTCTTGATGTATTTGCTCCTTGTCCAATGTGTCATCTAGCCCTTTCTGAATGCAAACGTATACTTGATACTGATCCAGCCATGAATGAGAAGGTTAACAAATTTCTTGCTGATGAAGGGTTAAAATATGTTGGTAATTCCAATGTTGTTAGCATTCTTGATCTTTTATACGATGTCGTTGGTGTTGATAAAATAAAAGAACTTGTCAAGAAACCTTTAAAGGAGTTAAAAGTTGCAACGCATTATGGTTGTCATCTGATACGCCCTAGTGAAATTGGTCGTCCAGATGACTCTGAAAATCCACAAAAGATGGAAAAAATTCTCAAAGTTATTGGTACAAAACCACTGGATTATCCTGAAAAACTCGACTGCTGTGGTGCATTGTTAACGGCCAATCTTCCAGAATCGGCATTAACAAAAACTGGTCAGAAACTTCAAAAGGTTCAGGAACAGGGTTTTGATGTTCTAATCGACGTCTGCCCATGGTGTCATCGTCAATTTGACTCTAAACAAGTTAAGGCAGGTGAGACCGTTGCAGCCAAACTAGAAGTACCAGTGCTTTATCTAACACAAATTTTAGGTCTATCATTTGGCATTTCTAAAGACAAATTAGGTCTAGATTTTAATCTTAGTCCTATTGATAAACTTGAGCTTGGAGGCAAATAATATGGGCAGCAATAAGATCGGCGTATTTGTTTGCCACTGTGGTATAAATATCGCCTCGCAAGTGGATGTAAAAAGACTTACAGAATATGCAAAAACCTTGGACAATGTAGTAGTTAGTAAAGATTACAAGTACATGTGTTCTGATGTTGGAGCAAACCTAATCAAGGATTCTATTAAAAAACATAAATTGGATGGTGTTGTAATTGCTTGTTGCTCTCCACGTATGCATGAACATACATTCCGTGGTGTTGTTGAAGCAGGCGGAGTTAATGCTTTTAATTTGGAGATAGCAAATATTCGTGAACAATGTTCGTGGGCGCATGAAGATAAGGAACGCGCGACACAGAAAGCTGAGGCGTTGGTTCGTGGCGCAGTTGCAAAGACACGTATGCTCGAATCATTGGAAGTATCAAAGATTAGTGTTACACCAGAAGCTTTAGTAATTGGTGGGGGTATTGCTGGCATACAGTCGGCACTAGACCTGGCAGAACAAGGGCACAAAGTTTATCTTGTGGAAAAGACACCAAGTATCGGTGGTCGAATGGCGCAATTGGATAAGACATTTCCAACGCTTGACTGCTCTGGTTGTATTTTGACTCCAAAAATGATGGAGGTTAGTAACAACTCAGATATTGAGTTGCTTAGTTATTCAGAGGTTGTTAGTGTTGAAGGCAGCGTTGGCAACTATAAAGTAAAAATAAAGAAGAAAGCAAGGTACGTTGATATTGAAAAGTGCACCGGATGCGGAGATTGTGTTGAGGCCTGTCGACTGAAAGGTCGCATTGATAGTGAATTTGATATGGGTATGGGTAAGCGTAGCGCAATCTATATGCCCTTCCCACAAGCAGTACCATTGAAATGTACAATCGATCCGGGTAATTGTTTAATGATAACTAGAGGAAAGTGTGGGACGGGCCCTTTGTGCGTAGAAGCGTGTGAGGCTAATGCCATTGATTTTAAACAGAAAGATGAAGAAATCGAGGTTAATGTTGGCGCCATCGTAGTGGCAACTGGTTATGATTTGATAGATCCCACTAGTTTGTACGAATATGGATATGCTCGTTCAGGTGATGTTATTACTTCACTTGAAATGGAACGATTGATCAGTTCATCTGGCCCAACAGTCGGGGAGATATTGCGACCTTCCAACGGTGAAAAACCTAAGAGCATTACTTTTGTGTTATGCGTCGGGTCTCGTGATGAAACTGAATGCACATGGTGCTGCAGGATTGGCTGTATGAGTGCTTTGAAGCAGGTATATTTGCTAAAAGAAAAACTTGGTGACGATGTTGAAATAAATATATGTTACACAGATATTCGCAGTTTTGGTAAGGGATACGAAGAATTCTATCGAAAGATACGAGGCATGAAAACAAACTTCTTCCGCGGTCGTCCGTCTGAAGTTAGAAATGCTGGGGAAAATCTAACAATTGATATTTTTGATACAACAACAAATAAGTTATTTGAGATCAATACTGACTTGGTTGTTTTAATTCCTGCTCTTGTAGCACGTGCCGATGCCAATGAATTTGCTAGGATGCTTAGAATTTCACAGAGTGCTGATGGATTTTTATTGGAGGCGCATCCAAAGCTACGTCCGATGGATACATTCACTGGCGGTATTTTTGTCGCTGGATGTTGTCAAGGACCAAAGGACATTCAGGATACCGTTTCAATGGCAAGCGGCGCAGCTGCCCGTGCCGCCACTATTTTATCAAAGAAAGAGCTTGAAGCAGAACCACAGATTGCTTGTGTGAATGAAGATGTTTGCTCTGGATGTAGTGTATGTGTTTCTGTTTGTGCGTACAGTGCAATAGAGCTCGTAAAAGAAGATAATAAATCGCATGCAAAAGTAAACGAAGCTTTATGCAAAGGTTGTGGCGCGTGTGTCGGTGCCTGTCCTTCAGGTGCAATGCAGCAACGTGGCTTCAAGGATAAACAAATTCTTCCAATGGTTGAAGAAACGATTTAATAAATTCATTTTTTAAATCTTATGCAGTTCTTTAAGCCGATCAATAACCTTCAGTACCGTTTCAATCAATTGATCGTATTCCTCTTCACTTCGCGGAATGCGCTGTACCTGTAATTTCAATCGATTTTTTCTTAGTTTAAGTAATGGCACATATTCTCGAATTTCAATCAGTTTATTTTGGATGTCAAAGGTCAGTAGATTCATCACAAAATACTCATCACTAGCTTTGATGATAAATTGATTGTCAAATTGATCATTCCCAATTTTAATATCCTGGAGGCCAAGTGCTTTTCCTAAGCCAGATGCCCAGGATTCACGATAGATTCGTACCGTTTCTTCAATTGTTTGATTTAATGTTACTTCAACCCAAGTCTGTGGTGGAGAATCATTTCCGCCACCGAATGATCGCACCTTTACATGATGATCGAGATGGGGAAACAATAGTTCCGGATAGGCAAGTCTCCCTCGTAGTGTCCCATTTCGTTTTAGTGCTTGTCCCTTGATTAGCACCTTCATCTTCTTCATCTGATTGAGAGCATAGCGCACTCCAAAAATACCAATCACAATCATTGATTCAATAATGATCAACATGAACAACGGAAACATGTAAGTCATCCTACAATCAAATAATCAGTTCATTAACTTTTTTGAAGAATCTAAGAAAAAGAGACAAAATAAGATACACATCCATCAATTGTATTCATCAGACCCTATATATCATAAACAGTTTATAATTTATAAGATATTATTCGAAATCATATGCGCCTAAAATCTTATTGCTAGGGATATGTCTTAAAGCGACATTGCCGTTGCAATTTGTAACAACATCTCCTTCTTTTATTGCTCCTGCTGGAAGAGTTGCATCCCCGGAACAGATTTCATGATCATTCCATTGTAAATTCTCTTCGTAGATTTTTTGAACGGTCAGAGTCTTCGTGCTTTTATCCATAGAAAATATCGCAGGAAGTGGCGACTGTTTCTTTTTCTTAGATTTGCCGATTATATCTGAGAGGATAAGAGCGATAAACAGACAAAATAGCCCTGTTAAAAAGAATTGCAAGTGATAGCTCCAAATTGCAAGTATCCAACATATGATCCATGCGATCCCAAATAATTTTTCAGTAGAAGGTATTTTACTGACTATCTCATCCACATCCATGAGATTCTGAATCACATGGACCTTTATAATAATTATTTCCGTGAACGTTCAATGGTTCCCATTAGTAGAATACAAGAAAGCAATACAAAATAGATAAGTAGAGAAGTCTGGAAAAAAAGGAATTCGGGATGGGATGCGCCCCTAAGAACCTTATCCAGACTCCCCCATAATCAATAACAATTTCTAGTTTATAAAGTTGTTTTTTCTTTTAAAATGAAAAAAAGACTATGCAAAAAGAGTCAGTATGATGAAACTATAGGCAAACAAGATCCCAGATATAGCAACTTCCATCGTTATGACGGGACGTCTTGTTTCAATCGCATAGTTATAACTCTCGCATTTCACGTTTTACACCTTTCTAATTGATTGTTTTGTATTTTTACTTATTAAGAATTTGTTGTACAAATGTTGTCAATTTCCTTTAATGGCGAAAAGGTTATATTTAAAGAAATGTTTTTTAACTTGGAGAGATGGTTGCACAATGGAACTTTCAGAAGTTGTGGAGGATAGAATAAACACAATATTTGTTAATGGACTTGTTATGTTTATTGTTGTTTTATGGTTTTTTATTATACCTTCCTAAAAAGTATAATTCTATTTCTTTTAACACAAAAATAGTTGTAATATTAGATGGGGTCTAGATTTGTGGAGGTAAAAAATGAGAAATCTAAAAGAAGTCAAATTTTTTTACCAGGCTAGACCCCATGGAGCATAGGTAATCTACTTATTCTACATAAAGCTAGCTATTTTTATAAATAAACTAATTAATAACTGTTAGCCGCTCTGAATCTGATAATTTGACCGAGACTATCTTATAATGAATATATTTGATGAAAACCTCTGCACGAGTTTTTGTACATATGTATTAATTACTTGTTGACTGAGAGGCGTTATAAGTGAGACGGGTATAATTTCATAGTCACTACTGTCGTCTTTATTGACGATTTTGATTTCTCCTTCAAATTCTTGATTTTCCTCATCTGGTGCTTTTACTGTTACTTGGATAGTTATTGATCCATCTTCTGGCATTAGATTATTTCCGGTTGAAGGGACGAATGTCCATTCTCCCCAACTTGGATGTTCACTGACTTCCCAATTCAAACGTGAATAAGGATCTCCCACGTTTTCAACAGTGAAACTTCCTTCAACTGTACTATTTGGTTCTACATCAGTCCATGTGAGAGTACCTGTACAGTCTAGATCAGGAATGGCCGGAACCAATACACTGCTTAGTGCTTTGATACAGAAATTTGCGGTCTCGTCCCATGTCGGATTGGCAAAGTTATAGTTATACAGATCCATCCATGTTGATCCACTTAAATAATAGCTTTCGCCAGGATTTGCTGCTGATTTTACAATTACTCTACTATCTCCTCCAAGTAGCACTGGTACGTCTGATGTCCGATCATATGGCTGTCCGCCATCTGATAGTTGGAGATAAATATAGAAATCATCACCTGCTAAAAATCCAACTGGCGCATCAAGGTCAATTGTATGAAATCCTTTATAATCAATTGTTCCTGATTTGCTTGCCACTTCATTCTGCAATTCACCACCATTGAATTCGTCATAAATCTTTATTGTATATGTTACATCGTTTGCAGCGGTGAAGAAGCTGACTGCTTCAATTTGATCATCACCCGCTGAGGTGAATGCATTGAAAACTTCGCTATAGTCTGTCAAGGTATCCCTCCATCCATGGTAATCGTAATAGTAGATATATTCGTAGTCAAAGAGTTCAACGTCTTGGAAGGAAATTGCACCCATTTCTGGATGCTGGCAACAGTATTTGTCATAATATGAAATCCAGAAGTAGCCTCCTTCTGGGCCCCAACCGGTTCCCCAGCTATTCTTACAGAGCCATGCACCAGGTTGTGGAGCCTGAGTAACCTTGTTATCGTCCCAACCTACAATTGCTATTGCATGGTTTGGGTCAACAGAGCTGCTGGGTGGCTGATAATGTGCATAGTAGCTGCCAAAGTTTTGTATGAATGAGGAACTGTAACACATGCTCGTTCCCACAACACCTTCGGTCATGATTTTTTGTTTGATAGTACCAATGTTGCTCAAATCAAAACCCGCAACATACCATTCAATATCTCTTGGATAATAGTAGTGATAGCTTGGATCGTATCTTGCAGGAGGGGTGTTGTATGATTGCCCGTCAATGTCCCTTACTGCCCCCTCTTTTCTTGTAAGATAGGCTGATGTTACTAGATAATCGCCTCCGTTGTGTACCGTCACGCCACTACCACCAGGATCATCATCATTGTTGAATGTATTGAAACCATTCCACCAATCAAGATGATACTCTGCAAGATTGGGCTCGCCAGTTTCATTTGCTGCTGCCCAATTACCCGTCATAAGAAGATTACCTTCCATCGCGGCCATTGCACCATGGGTCCAACAGGTTCCTCCTTGTTGGCTTTTAACAGAGGTGACATAATTAGTACCATTGACATTCCGTAAGTCAAATGAGCTTGGTAGGCCTATGCTAGTTTGTACAAAGCTAGCACCATCAATTAAATTTATAAATGGTGACGATCGCATGCGTATTAACATCTGATCATTTTTCGATGTTTTAAGTGAGCCACTTATTCCAACAACAGAAGCAGACGTTATTAATAACAGAACAACAACAGCGCCAAATATCTTCACAAAGGTAATTTTTTTCCTCATAAAAAACCCCCTAATTAACTAATGTTAATTGAAATATACTAGAAATATCTTTCGTATAAAACAGTAGTTCCGAAGGTGGTTAAAAACAGGAGTAAAACCTGGTGAAAGCAACATCTTTTAATCTTATGATAAGGAGAAAAGTGTGTTTTCTTATCTGTTGGGGATAAAAATTTATATATTTTTAATAAAAAATTAGAAAATGTATCTGGTATAAACTAAATAAAAAGAGAATAAAAAGCTGGTTCAGATACATGTTATCCTCCTCCAGGATCTATTGTATAAAGAACAGTACCAAAGTATTTTGAGGTAATCAGATGATCTTGTTTTACTTCTCCAAAAAGAGCAAGCCAGATAAGGATATCTACGAGTAACCAAAGGTTATATAAGAGAACTGAAAAAAGAAAATAGAAAATTCTGATTAGATAATTTTTAGAGGTTGTCTTTGGTAGAAATGAATGTTTTTTAACTTTGTAACTGGTCTCTATACCCCAACGCTTCCCATACAATAAGAAGAGTCTTTGAGCAAGATCTACATCGTTTTCATTGAATTGTTCATTAGTGGCAAATGCACGTTTGTTTCCTTCTTCATCTTCAACAATTACTACATTAAAAAGACTGTTTTCCATTTCATAATCATTGATTACTGTTGGTGCTGGGAGTATCTCCAGGAGTTTCTTTATCCTTGAGTTTGCAGTACAAGGCATTAGGAATTTGAGTCTAAACTGTTTAATTGTATTAATTGAGGTTGAATCAAAGAATCCACGATCAACATAGACTCGTTTGATCTTTATGCGATTCAACGCATAAGTAAAGAGTTGTTTGAGAATCTTTTCTTTAGTATCAAAGTGACTAACGGGCAACGCAAGTAATGTGAATCTTTTTCCCGATTCAACTATATTTATTGTTGCGAATTTGTAGCATTTTGTTGTTCCTCTTTCTGGTTTTTTACCAACAACCATCGAAGTGCTTCTATCTCCATAGTAGAACCATTCAGTGTAGTCAATTGCAACATCATATGATTTACGTATATCAATTATGCTAGATTGTTTGGTCATCTCCCATAAAATTTCAAAAAGAGTAAGATACATCTGTTGAATTTCTCTGAAATCACTATAATTCTTCAAATGATAAAGCAATGTATCCGCATTTGGACTAAGATTTGTTCTTAGTTCTCTAAAAGTTTTTGATCCGTTCTCTGCAAAATCTCTCGTCATTCCCATATGTATCATGAGATTAATGAATTGCTTCTTCTGATAAACGGTGTTATAATTTAGTTTAAAATCGATAAAAGGAGAGAATCTTTTTTTGACAAGTTGGCAGATCTCTCTGGTTTTTTTATCTTTGATATAGTATTGATTTCTGGTTTTCGTTGGTTTATTTGTTTTTACAGGTTTTAGAGATATTATATCAAGGTTTATGCCGAATTTATCTGTTATTTCTTCTATTTTATCTATGATAAATTCAAGTAATTCTTTTGTTTCTTGGTCTAATATATGGTTTTGGAAGTACCCTATTTGTCTTCTATTGGGTAGTTCTTTGAATCCAAGTTGTATTGTTTCATCTGGATGATTTTTTAAATATTGTCTGGTTTGTGTTATGAATTTAAATTTTTTGAGTCTTTTAAAAAGAGTAAATTTTAAGAGTGATTCATAGGAGAATTTAATTTTTCTATATTCTCGATGTTTTATTATTGATATGTCGAGTTTTTCTATGAAATCAGCTATGCAAATATTCTTTTCTTTGTTGAATAGTTCGAATGTTTTATATATCTCCTTTTCAATTTTTATTTTGTAGATGTTTTTTTTTCTTTGATGCATTCAATATTCT